>VXME01000043.1 GCA_009861545.1 Acidobacteriota bacterium
GCGTGCCTGCTGTGACACACGTGAGAGCGTCATCGTTCGAGAAGACGGTGCGAAGTCGAGAGTCGGAAGGAACCGGACCCGACCGCGGTCGGCCGTCGTCGTGACGGTTCTGGCACCGATGGGGGCGATGTCCGGAACGATGGGCGCAGGAGGGCTCCAGGAGGCGTCGGTTCAGATGGGCGCGGCAGCAGGACCTCCCGGCGGCCTCTGCAACCGGGGCGGACTGCGCGGTCAGCGGCAGGCCGACGAACGCCTCGCCGGCACGTGACGAGGATGCAGTCACGCGCCGGCGCGGCAACCGGCCGCAACTCGCCGCGATCCGTGGACAGGTCGCCGGGTGCGGCTACGCCAGCAGGTCCGACGGTCTGTCTGTTCCCGCCCGGTTCAACGCTGCGGCATCAGCATCGGCCCCGACGGTGCGGCGCCTGCGGGGCCCCCAATGCCGCCGGCCGTCGCGCCGCCGACCAGAGCGATGCCGGTTCCGCCGAGCGAAGCGCGCTGCGTCCGCTCGAACTCGATCAGCGCCCGCTGGTAGTCGAGGATCGCGCGCAGCTCGGCATCCTGTGCCGTAGCCAGATCGCGTTGCGACTGCAGGACGAAATAGTTCGTCGACAGGCCAACCTCGAACTTGCTCTCCTCCGCCTGGAGCTGTTGCTCCGCCAGCTCCCGGGACGCCGTCGCCGCCTCGATCCGTTCGCGGATCGACTCGATGCGAAGCGCGGCGTTGGTGACCTCGCTGGCGATCCGCAGCTCGATGCGCCGAATCTGGGCCCGGTTCTGCTGCAGCTCCAGCCGGGCCCGCTCGTAAGCGGCCCGGTCCGCGCTCTGCCCGAGCGGGTAGCTCATCTGCAACTGGACGCGCCAGACCGGGTAGTCGGCATTGGCGATGTTGTGCAGCGCATCGCCGTAGCCGCCCGGGATCACGCCGCCGGCGCCGCCGAAGAGGTCCTCGAAGCTGTTTCCGGCCGGAACCCGCCGGGGACCGCCCTGACCGGTCAGTTGGTAGCTGCCGACCAGATCGAGCGCGGGCAGCGTGCTGTTGCGGAGGTTGTCGACGGTCGCTTCGTTGGCGTCGAGCTGGCGTCGCGCACGCGAGACGTCCGTGCGTCGGTCGAGCGCCCTGCGAATCGCGCCTTCCAGATCGATCGGCGTGGCCTCGATCCGCGGCTGGTCCGTCGGGTTCAGCTCCGCGTTCCACAGCTCATCGGACATGCCCCCTACGATGAGCTCCTTCAGCACAAGCTCGGAGGTGCGCTGTGTCTCGACGGCCAGCGCCAGCAACTGGCGCCGCGCCGCGGCCTCGGACTGCGCCGCCACGACGTCGATCGGCGCCATGGTACCGACCTCGACTCGGAACCGGTTGTCCGCCACGAGCTGCTCGGCCAGCGCCAGCGCCTGCCGCTGCACGCCCACCGCGGCGCGCGCATAGACCAGATCCCAGTACGCCAGTCTCACGCCGGCCAGCGTGTTGACGACGGTCTCCTCGAGGTCGATGTCGGAGATGTCCCGGTTGATGCGCGAGACGACCAGCTGCGTGCGCCGCGAATCGGTCCGAAAGCCGCGCAGCAACGGCTGCGTGTACTGCAGCGTCATGTTCGCGCCGAAGCTCGGGTTGAAGGTCGAGAAGATGTTGGTCGACTCCCACCGCGTGCTGTCCCAGGCGACGTCGTAGCGGCCGCCGCCCCACTTCATCTGCTGTCCGATGGCGACGTCATAGACGCCCAAGTCGGTAACGATGGACTGGCCGGCAAGCCCGCCGCCGTCGAACACGAAGCGGTTGGGCGTGGTGGCCTGGTCGAGGATCAAGCCGGATGAAGCGAAGGGCAGGAACGCCGCGTTGGCCGCGACGATTTGCATGTCCTGCACCAGCGGGTGGATGCGTTGGACAGCGATGTCGAGGTTGCGTTCGAGAGCGCGCTGGACGGCGGCGTCCAGGGTGAGGTCGAAGCGGCGGGCCGGCTGCCCTGCCTGCCGTGCGACTCGGGCAACGCTCTGGGCGACCACGGCGTCGAGGCTCTGGGCGCAGGTTGCGCGGCGCGGAGCCGCCAGCATCAGGCCGGCTATCAGCAGCGCGAATACGAAAACACGAACCTGAGTCGGCAAGATCACCCTCCAGTCTGGAAGTTGAACCGGGGGAGAAGGCTGGTCCTTCAGACACGAGCCGTGCTCGTGGCATCCAGACTGCACTTTCCATCGAACAGGTGAATCTCCCGCCTGGCGTGCTCCGCGTAGCGCGGGTCGTGGGTCACCATGCAGACGGTCGAGCCCTCGTCGTGCAGCGCCTGCAGCAACCCCATTACCGCCTCTCCGTTCTTCGAGTCGAGGTTGCCCGTGGGCTCGTCGGCAAGCAGGATGGAGGGCTGCCCGGCCACTGCCCGCGCCACCGCCACGCGCTGCTGCTGGCCCCCGGAGAGCTGGCTCGGCAGATGCTTCTGCCGGTGCGCCATCTCCACCTTCTCGAGCGCGTCGGTCACCCGCTCGCGCCGCTCTGCCCGCTTCATGCCGCGGTAGGTGAGCGGCAGCTCGACGTTCTCGTAGACCGTCAGGTCGCCGATCAGGTTGAAGCTCTGGAAGATGAAGCCGACCTCCCGGTTGCGGGTCCGGGCCCGGTCGGCCTGGCCGAGCTGCGCCACCGGGTGACCGTTCAGCGAGTAGTCGCCCGCGGTGGGCGAATCGAGGAGGCCCAGGATCGACAGCAGCGTCGACTTGCCGCAACCTGAAGGGCCCGAGATGGCGACGTACTCGCCGGGGTGGATGGACAGATCGATGCCGTCGAGGGCGTGGGTCTCGACCTCGTCGGTGTAGAAGATTTTCGAGACGTTCTGCAACTGAATCAAGGCTGTCACTTCGCTCATCTCGCCATCCTCCGTTCAGATGTGACGCTCCCGCGCGGCGCCGGTCTTTTCCCCCGCGGGGGGCGCGGGGAGCACGGCCCTACTCGATGCGCACCCGATCGAACTGGTCCCAGGTCGACATGTCCGAGAGCACCACGCGGTCGCCCGGCTTCAACCCCTCCAGCACCTCGATCGTGTTGACCGACGCTCGCCCCAGGCGCACGCGGGTGCGTGAGGCGTGCATCCCGTCCTCGTCCACCCTGAACAGGCTGACTACGTTCTCCTCCTGACCGAACACGGGCCGGCCGACGAAGAGCACGTCGTCCATCCGCTCCAGCTCGATGGTGCCGTCGACCGTCAGGTCCGGCCGGGCGCCGCGCGGCAACTCGCCGTCGAGGGCGACGTCGACCGTCACCGTGCCGTTCTCCACCGCCGGGTCGATGCGGGTGACGTGGCCCGGGATGACGCCGTTGCGGGTGTCGACGGCGGCCGTCTGGCCGATCTGGATGTCCTTGGCCTGCGTCTCCGCGATGCGCAGCTCCGCCTTCAGCACCGCGGGGTCACCGACCCGCGCCAAGTTCGCGCCGGTGGCGATGCGCTGTCCTTCTTCCAGAGGCACCTGTTGCAGGACGCCCGGCATTCCGGCGCGGACGTGCAGGTCGGCCACCTGCTGCCGCCGCAGCTCGTACAGCGTCCGCAGGCGGTCCACCTCGGCCTGCTCGACGGCAAGTTGCGCCTCGACCGTATCGGTGGCCATCTGCAGCCGTTCGCGCTCGAGCGCGTAGCGCGTCTCGTACTCCTGCTCGGCCGACTGCGACTGCTGCAGTTGCAACGACGCAACGAGGCCCTGCTTGAAGAGCTGCCCGTCGGCGTCCGCCTGCAAACGGGCGTTCTTGAGCTGCGCTTCCGTGGTCGCAAGCGTCGCCCGCTGGTTGAGGAGCTCGCGCTCCACTTCGACCTGCCGGTTGCTGTAGCGCGCCTCGGCCGCTTCGAGATTCAGCCGCGCCTCGAGCGCGGACTGCTCCAGCTCGGGGTTGCTCATCTCGAGGATCACCGTGTCCGGGGCGACGAGGGCGCCGGGCCGGATGACGATCCGTTCGACGGTCCCGTCGGTCGTAGCCGGGATCCAGCGGATCTGCTCGGGGACCAGTGTGCCGGTGCCGCGCACCTGCCGCACCATCGGGCCGCGCTGCACGGTGTCGAGGTAGATCGTGTCGCGATCGACCCTTGGAGCCGCCGGCTCCAGCCGCGAGACCCCCACCGTGACCAAGGCGATCGCGATGAGCGCCGAGACGCTGTAGAGGCTGTGTCGCAGCCGCTTCTTGCGGGCGAGATCGGGACGGGCGATATCCATGGGAAGCCTCCTCTCGGTTACCGTGTTCAAGCTACCATGCCTTATCTCGGTAAACAAGGGGAGCGAAGCGGGTCAGCTCGCTCCCTGCGATGTCACTCCGCCCGGAGCGTCGTCGTCGGGTGGACCTGCGCCGCTCGGCTTGCCGGTACCACCGTAGCGGCCACGCTCGCTGCGCCGAGGACGAAGACGACACCGGTGACGGTCCATGAATCGAGCGGCTGCGTCTCCGGCGTCATGCGCCGCAGCATTTCCGTAAAGAGCACCGCGGCGCCGACTCCTACCGCCGATCCCAGCGCGGCGAGCACGATGCCCTGCAGCGCGAAGCGCGCCATGACGCGCTCGCGCGAGGCGCCCAGCGCGAGGCGAATGCCGATCTCCCTGGTTCGCCGCGCCACGCCGTAGGCGACGAGCCCGTAGAGCCCCGCGGCCGTCAGCGTCAGGGAGGCGGCGGCGAACAGGCCGAGCAATATGGTGCGGAAGCGCGTGTCCGCGAACGCCCCACCGACGACCTCGTCCATCGTTCGAAAGGCCGTTATGGACAACAGCGGGTCCGCGTCCCTGATCACCCCTTCGACGGACTGGATGAGACCGGTTCCGCCCTCGCGTGTCCGCAGCGCCCAGTTCACCTGCAAGAGCCCGTGGACCGCGGCAAGCAGATCGTCCGGGACCTGCTCGACCGGCACGAACACCGTCGGCCGGGTCGCGGTGACGCCGCGGGTGCGGACGTCGCCCAGAACGCCGACGACTTCCCGCACCTGATCGTCCACCTGGATGGCCGTCATCTGCAGGCGCGTGCCGATCAACTCGCGCCCATCGCCGAACCGCCTCAGGAACGTCTCGTTGACCAGGGCCACCGGGGGCGCGGCGGCGCGGTGGTCGGCCTCGTCGAAAGCGCGCCCGGCCACCAGCGGGATGCGCAGCACCCGCAGGTAGTCTCCCGCGACGTAGCGCCAGTCGATGGCCGCCGGCACGATCTCGTTCCCGGGAACCCGCCGCATCACCAGATTCAGACCGCGCTCGACGGGAAGGTTGTTCGTGACTGCGGCGGCTTCGACACCCGGCACCCGCGCCAGGTCGGCCAGCGTCTGCCGATAGAGAGCCGACACGGCGTCTCGCGACTGATATGCGGGTCCCTGGAGCGAGGCGCGGGCGGTCAGCACGTTGCCCGGGTCGAATCCCAGGTCCGACGCGCTGAGACCGACGAACGTCCGCAGAAACACGCCGGCGGCCACGAGAAGCACCGTGCACAGGGCGACCTGGGTCACTATCAGTGTCCGCCGCATCCAGGACCCACGGGCCGCGGTCACGCTGCGCGACTCGCCGTGAAGCGCATCCGCCGGCTCGCTGCGCACGGCCAGCAAGCCGGGCAGCAACCCGAAGATCACGCCGGTCGCTACGGCCATCGCGAGCGAGCCGATCAGCACCGGTGCGTCGACGGTGACGTTCCAGAGCGCCAGCCGCGGCTGCATCGCGACAAGTCCCCGCACGCCTCCCGCCGCAGCCAGCATGCCCACTGCACCGCCGGCGGTGGCCAGCAGGACGCTCTCGGTCAGAAGCTGCCGGAGCAACCGTCCGCGCCCCCCGCCCAGCGCTGCCCGAACGGCCAACTCCCGTCGGCGCCCGACCGCGCGAGCCACCTGCAGTCCGGCCGCGTTGGCGCAGACGATCAGCAGCATCACGCCAACGGCCGCAGCCAGCGGCCACACCGTGCTGCCGTTCCCGGCGGCGAGCTGGTCGCGATAGGGCTGCACCCCAATCCGCGCGTCGCGTCGCGGCCCATCCGGCAGCCCGGCGACCGCGGGCGTCTCGGCTTCGAGACTGACAACCAGCGCCTGCAGCTCCGCCTCGGCCTGTGCCGCGGTACGGCCCGCGGCGAGCCGCCCCACCAGCCGGTAGTTGCGGCCGACATCGCGCGGGTCGGGCCGGAACGGCGTCCAGGCGCCGGCCTCCTCGAACGACCAGAAGTCGGGCGGCATCACCCCGATTACCGTGTGCGGCCGGCCGCCGAGCCTGACGTCCTCGCCGACGACACGCGGGTCGGCATCGAACTGGCCGACCCAGACGGCATGGCTCAGCACCACGGTCGACGGCCCGGTCTCGTCATCGCGCGAGAAGGCGCGACCCAGCCGGGGTTCGATCCCGAAGACCTGGAAGTAGCCGGCGGTCACCTCGAGGTTCCGGACGTAGGTCGCGCCACGGTCGCTGACGAGGTTGACGCCAGGACTCGTACCGATGCCGGCCAGGACCGAGAAAGTGCCGCTGCGGTCGCGCAGGAAGGCAACCGCTCGCTGCGTATGGCTGCCGATCGATCCCGAGGGCCCGTACTCGACCACGCTCATGATCCGCTCCGGCTCCGGGAAGGGCAGCGGCCGAATGAACACGGCGTTGATCACGCTGGCCGTCACGGTCGCGGCGCCAAGGCCGAGACCGAGGACAACCACGGCCGAGATCGTGAATCCGGGGTTCTTCGCCAGCGTACGGGCGCCAATCCGCAAGTCCTGCCAGAGATCGGCCAGCACTTGCCGCCAGCGCTGTCGCCGTTCCCACTCCTGGTCGATGTCCACACAGGCCTCCTCGACCCGCGCGTAGTCGCCGAACCGCCGCTCGGCCTCCGCCCTGGCTTCGGCCGGGCTACGGCCTTCGTGCACGAGCCTTTCGGTGAGCTCGCGCAGGTGATAGTCGAGCTCCGCATCGACATCCGCGCGGACGTCCGAGCCCCAGAACCGGAGATAGCGCCGCCACATCGGTGTCCGTTTCATCTGCACACCTCCGTCAGACAGCCTCGGCCGCCCGCAGCACCCTGCCGATGGCCGCCGCGAACGCCGCCCACCCTTCGGTCTCGCTCTGCAGTCGAGCCCGGCCGCGGGACGTCAAGCGGTACAGCTTCACCTTCCGGTTGTTGTCCGAGATTCCCCACTCGGATTCCAGCCAACCGCGCCTCTCCATGCGATGGAGCGCCGGGTAGAGCGAGCCCTCCTCGAGTTGCAGCGCGTCGTCCGAGGTCGTTTCCAGCCAGCGCGCGATGCCGAAGCCATGTCGAGGTCCGCCGCGCAGCGTCGTCAGGATCAGCAACTCGACCGTGCCGCGCAACATCTCCGGATTCCGCTCGGCCATGCCCTGCACCCCTGCCTTTCTATGCAAAGACTCTCTATATGAATAGACGCACGTTGCGTGGTTGGAAGTTCCAGAGGCCCTGCGAAACCGTCCCGGACGCCAGCGCCCGGAACTAGCTAGTCCATCCGCAGGGCGGCGAGAGGGTCCACGCGGGCGGCCCGCCGAGCGGGTACGTATGCGGCCCCGGCGGCTACCAGAAAGAGCAGTACCGACACGCCGGCCAGCGTCGCGGCGTCGAATGGCGCGACATCGACGAGCAGGCTGGTGAGGGAGCGCGAGACGAGCAGGGACGCCACCAGCCCGACCGCGACGCCCGCGGCGGCCAGTCCGATCGCCCCGCGGACGACCATCCCCACGACGTGGCGCGGCTCGGCGCCCATCGCCAGACGCAGGCCGATTTCGCGGGTCCGTTGCGCCGTGACGACCGCGATCACGCCGTAGATGCCGAGGGTGGCCAGCACGAGAGCCGCCACGCCGAACAGAGTGAGCAAGGTCGTGGTGAACCGGCGCGCCGCAAGCGTGTCCGACAGGAGTTGTTCGACGGTGGCGACGCTGTAGAAGGTCTGCAACGGGTCGGCGTCCCAGACGACGTCCTGGATCGCGGCGACGCTGGCCGTCGGATCCCCGGCGGTACGCACGGCGTAGGTCATCGAGCCGTCCGGGGCCTGGGCGTGCGGGACGAACAACTCTGGACGCCGGGATGTGCTGTAACCCCCGGGGCGGATGGCGCCAACGACGCCGACGATCTCCGCGTCGGTCCGTCCCCTGAAGGCCACAAACAGGGACACGCGCCGGCCAAGCGGGTCCGTATCCGGCCAATGCTGCTGCGCCAGCGCCTCGTTGATTACGACCACGGCCGGCTGTTCGGCGTCGTCACGCGCGTCGAACCAGCGCCCCGCCCGCAACGGAATGCCCAGCGCCTTGAGGTATCCCGGGGTCGCGGCGGCCACGGCGGTCGACGGCTCCTCTCCCGGTGGGGACGGCGCCCGGTCTTGAAGCTGCAGCAGACTCTCTCGCGTGAGGTCCGCCAATCCCAGCGGGAAGGCCGATACCGCCCCCGCGCCGGTAACACCCGGCAGCGCGCGGATGCCATCGAGGGTATCGCGGAAGAAGTTGGCGGTGCCCGCCAGCCCGTCGTCGCGATAGTGAAACACCTGCAGCGTCACGGTGTTCGCCGGAACAAAGCCCAAGTCGATGTTCACCAGGCGCACGAAGCTCTGCACGAGCAGGCCCGCGCCGACGAGCAGCACCAGCGCCAGGGCGACTTCCGTCGCCACCAGTGCCCTGCGCAGCAGCTGCTGTACCGCGTTGCCGCCGGTGCGGTGTCCGCGGAGCAGGTCGTGCACGTTCTGCCGGACCACGTGCAGAGCGGGCGTCATCCCGCACGCCAGAGTCGTCACCCCGACGAGGCCGACGGCGAAACCGAGGAGCCGCGGATTCACGGCCACCTGCCCCAGACGCGGCACGTCGGCCGGCATGAACGCGGTGATCGCCTCGATCGAGGCGGTAGCCAAGGCGAAGCCGCCGGCGCCGCCCAGGGCCCCGATCACGGCGCTCTCGGTCAACAGTTGCCGCAGCAGGCGGCCGCGTCCGCCGCCGACCGCCATCCGCACCGCAAACTCCGGAGCGCGTCGCGTGCAGCGGGCCAGCATCAGGTTCGCGACGTTGACGCACGCTATCAGCAGGACGAACAGCACCGCACCCTGCAGCAGCAGCAGACTCGGCCGCACCGCTCCGACCTGCCACGTCTGCAGCGGGATTACTCGAGCGCCGACATTCGCGTTCGTACGCGGGTGCTCTTCAGCGAGCCGGGTCGCGACGGCGTCCATCTCCGCCTGGGCTTCGGCGAGCGTCACCTCCGAGCGCAGCCGTCCCATCACGCGCCACCAGCCGGGGCCTCGGCTCGAGATCTCGTACTCCGAGAACGTCTTCGGCAGGAAGAAATCGCGTTCCTCCCGGCCGCGCTCGAGGCCCAGCTCGAAGTCCGGATCGAGCACGCCGATCACGGTGTAGGACTCTCCTTCCAGCACGAGCGAGCGCCCGATGATGTCGGCCTCGCCCCCGAAGCGGCGCTGCCACAGACCGTCCGTCAGGACGATGACGCCGCTGCCCGACAGGTACTCGTCGGGCAGGACCGTGCGCCCGTGGGCGGCGTTGACGCCCAGCATCTCGAAGAAGCCGTCTGTGACAAGCCATCCGGTGATCTCCGGCTCGCCTGCGCCAGTGAAATCGAGCGACCACGGTTCTATCGCCGCCACGCGTTCGAAACTCCGGACCCGATCTCGCCAGTGCAGGAAATCCGCCGGACCGACCGGCACAGGACGGTTCCCGTCGTCCGGATCGGTCTGCCAGAGCGTTACGAGGCGCTCCGGGTCGGAGAAGGCGGGCGGCTGGAGCAGCACGGCGTCGACGACGGAGAAGATGGCCGTGGTCGCGCCGATCGACAGCGTCAGGGTCAGCACCGTGGCCGCCGTGAAACCGGGATGCCGGCGCAGCAGCCGCACACCGTGGCGGACGTCCCGGAGCCCCGCCTCCAGAGACGCCCCGAAACGCGACGCGCGGACCTGTTCCCTGGTCGACGTCAGGCCGCCGAGGGCCGCCAGTGCCTGCCGGCGGGCCTCGGCGCGCGGAACGCCCCGCGCGCAACGGGCTTCGATCTCCAGGGCGACGTGATGCTGCAGTTCGTCGTCGAGCTCACGGTCCGCCCGGCCGCCGTCGAGAAGCGCCCGCAGCCGGGCTCGCCACGCGTACAGCCAGCGCTCCCAGGGCATGCTTCACGCCTCGGTCAGGCGCACGACGTGGGTGATGGCCTGCGACAGCCGCTCCCAGTTCGCGGCCTCCTGCCGGAGGTAGCGGCGCCCGGGCGGCGTCAACGAGTAGATCTTCGCGCGCCGGTTGTTCTCGGTGTTCCGCCACTCCGCGCTGATCCAGCCCTGCTGCTCCAGCTTGTGCAGCGCCGGGTAGAGCGAGCCGTCGCTCACCTGCAGCGCGTCGTTGGAGATCTGCTTCAGGCGCTGGCCGATGGCCCATCCGCTCCGCGGCTCCAGGTCGAGGATCTTCAGAATCAGAAGATCCAGGGTTCCCTGGACAAGGTTCGATGGCTTGCTCATTCCGAGGCTCCTTCCAGCGGTCTTCGTTGTCGATTCGATCACTCCGTACGGAGCGCGACGAGCGGATCCACCCGGGCGGCGCGTCGCGCGGGAAGCCACGCGGCCGAAGCACCCACGAGCAGGAGCAGCGCGGCGACGCCGGCCAGCGTCGTGACATCCGTGGGTGCGACCTCGAACAGCAGGCTCGTGAGAAACTGCGAGGTCCAGACTGTCGCAACCACACCGAATACGATGCCCGATGCGGCCAGAACGAGCGCCCCGACGACCACCATGCGCACCACGTCGAACGGCCGCGCGCCCATGGCCAGGCGCAGGCCGATCTCACGCGTCCGCTGCGCGGTCGCCACTGCGATCACGCCATAGATGCCGAGCCCGGCAAGCGTCAGCGCCGCCATCGCGAACAGCGCCAGCAGCGTCGTAGTGAATCGCCGCGCCGCGAGCGTATCCGACAGAAGCTGCTCGACGGTGGCGACGCTGTAGAAGGCCTGGAGCGGATCCACTGCCCAGACAGCCTCCTGAATCGCCGACAGGCTCGCTGCCGGATCCCCCGCCGTGCGCACCACGTACGTCATCGACCCGCTCGCGCCGCTCTGCGCGTGCGGGAGGAAAACCTCCGGACGCTGCTGGCTGTCGAACCCCCCTGCGCGAGTCGCGGCCACCACGCCGACGATCTCCACCTCGAACGGCTGTCCGAATACCTCCACCGTCAGCCGTTGCAGGAGCGGGTCCGTGTCCGGCCAGTGCCGCCGCGCCAGCGTCCCGTTGATCACGGCGACGCCCGGTCGTTCCGCATCGTCGCGGTCGTCGAACCGCCGGCCGGCGCGAAACGGGATCCGCATCGCCTCGAAGTAGCCGGGAGTCACCTGCGAGACCGCCGTCGTCGGCTCTTCGCCCAGCGGCGGAGGGGGCCGATCGTGAATCGTGAACGGTGTCTCGGTTGTCATATCGACCAGGCCCAGCGGGAAGGACGAAATGGCGGCGGCGGCGGCCACGCCCGGCACGGCACGGATCTCCCGCAGTGTCTCGCGGAAGAAGTTCACGCGCGCCTCGTCCTCGGCCTGACGGTTCCAGGCGAACACCTGCAGCGCAACCGTGTTCCCCGGCGCGAAGCCCAGGTCCACGTTCACCAGCCGCCCGAAGCTCTGCAGGAGCAGACCCGCACCGACCAGCAGCACCAGCGCCAGGGCGACCTCGGCCGCCACCAGCAGCCGCCGCACCCGTTGCTGGACGACGGTCGCGCCGGCACGCTGGGCCCGCAGCAGGCCGGCGACGTCCTGCCGGAACATCTGGAGGGCGGGAGCGAGTCCGAACGCCACCGCGGTGGCCGCGACGAGGCCGACTGCGAACGCGAGGATGCGTCCGTCGACCGCGATCTGCGCCAGCCGCGGTACATCCGCGGGCATCAACGCCACGATTGCATCCAGCGCGTAGACGGTCAGCGCAACGCCGCCGATACCGCCCAGCGCCGCGATCACCACGCTCTCGGTCAGCAGTTGCCGCAACAGGCGGCCGCGCCCGCCGCCCACCGCGGTCCGGATCGTGAACTCCTGCGCCCGCCGCGTGCAGCGCGCCAGCATCAGGTTCGCCACGTTGACGCAGGCGATCAGCAGGACCAGCGCCACCCCGCCCCACAGCAGCAGCAGCGCCGGCCGCACCCCTTCGACTTGGCGCGTATGGAGCGGGACGACGCGCGCGCCGACGTCCGTGTTGGTGCGCGGGTAGTCGGCCGCGAGCCTGACGGATATCGCGTCCATCTCCGCCTGCGCCGCCCCGAGAGTGACCTCCGGCCGGACCCGCGCGATCACGTGCCACCAGCCGCTGCTCCGGATGAAGGTCTCGTACTCGGCGATGGCCTTGGGCACGTAGAGGTCGCGCTCGCCGCGGCCGCGTTCGAGACCGAGCGCGAAGTCCGGCGCCAGGATGCCGACCACCGTGTACGGTTGCGCATCCAGCGTCAGCGACCGGCCGAGGATCCCTGCGTCACCGCCGAAGCGGCGTTGCCAGAATCCGTGCGTCAGGACGACGACGCCGCTGCCCGGCTGGAACTCGTCGGGAAGAAACGTCCGGCCGTGGGCGGCGCCGACGCCCAGCGCGTCGAAGAACCCTTCCGTAACCAGTGACGCGTAGAACACCTCGGGCGCGCCGTCGCCGGTGAAGTCGAACGAGAACGGCTCGATCGCCGCTACCTGCTCGAAGCTCGCCGCCTGCTCGCGCCAGTCCAGGAAGTTCGCCGGCGCCGGTTCCACCGGTCGGTTGCCGCTGTTCGGATCCGTCTGCCACAACGTCACCAACCGGTCCGGTTCCGGAAACGGCGGCGGCTGCAGCAGCACCGCGTCGACGATCGAGAAGATGGTCGTCGTCGCGCCGATCGCAAGCGTCAGGGTCAGGACCGTCGTCGCCGCGAAGCCGGGCTCCCGGCGCAGCAGCCGCAGGCCGAAGCGGATGTCCTGGAAGACCTGCTCCAGTGCGGCGCCGGAGTGGACCACCCGCTCGTCAGCCTCCGACGTGTCCTGCCGCAGGGGCGATGGCTTGGCCATTGGATGCTCCTCTCGGTTACCGTGCATAAGCTAGCACTGTTCATCTCGGTAAGCAAGAGGAGATTCCGACGTCTGCAGTCCATCACCGCCGGGCTCGAAAGGCACGCGAGCGAGCACGACACGCTCGCCGACGCCGAGTGCGGACCGACGGCTACACCACCCGGCCACGCGACCCAGCACGCGGGACAGGACGAACCCCACCATCCGGCTGAGATTCAGGTCCGCCGTGCCGGCATCCGGCGGCGCAGCAGGTCGGTGTGTGCGCGGTAGCCTCCGGTCGACTCGTCAGGCGGCCTCTACGGCGTCGTGTCCTACCTGGTCGCGCACGGCGCCGCACCGCGCATCGGTTTGTGGAGGAGGCGAAATGTATAACTGTGGTACGCAACAGTGGCTGGCTGTAAACCAGCCCGCGGGTTTACCATTTATTGATTATGCCCACTTCAAGTGCGCAGAAAGGCGTCAAGTTAAACCAGCTCCAGAGGCTCCTGCCCGAAGGGCTGGTCGTGGACGCCGCCTGGCTCGAGGCGCGGGGCTATTCGCGGGGCCTGCGAAGCCGCTATCTGGCCAGCGGCTGGCTGGAACAGCCTGCCCGGGGCAGCTACCGACGGCCCGGAGGCAAGCTCTTGTGGCAGCACGTCGTCGTGTCCCTGCAGGGGCTGCTGCAGACCCCTGTGATTGTCGGGGGGCGCACGGCACTCGAACTGCACGGATTCTCACACTATGCCTCGCGGATTGGTCCGAGAGAGGTCCATCTCTACGGAGACAAGCCGCCCCCCGGCTGGGTTCTGAAGCTGGCCTTGCACCAGCGGCTGATCTTCCATCGCGCCAAGCGGCTCTTCCGGACGCAGACCATAGCGGACCAGGCAGGCAGCACAAGCTGGCAGCCACCGGAGCAGTGCTTCACCGGCCCGGAGCTCCCGTGCGGCGGGAGCGTGACCCGTCTGAGCTGGGGCCAATGGGACTGGCCCCTCGGGCTCTCCGTGCCGGAACGGGCGATCCTGGAACTGCTCGATGAAGTTCCTGAACGGGAGACCTTTCATCAGGCCGACAAGCTCATGGAGAGCCTGCGTACGCTCAGCCCCCGCCGCCTACAGCACCTGCTCGAGGACTGTCACAACGTCAAGGTGAAGCGCCTGTTCCTGTGGTTCGCCAAACGCCACGGATTCCAGTGGCTGCCGCAGCTCAAGCAAGGGCGCATAGACCTCGGCAAGGGGAAAAGGATGTTGGTGCGCGGTGGAACACTCGATCCGACATACCTGATAACCGTACCCGGAGATATGAATGCCGGCGAGTGAGCACTATCGGCGCCAGGTCGGCCTGATGATCCGCGCCCTTCCGCTGGTAGCTGAGGAACAGGTGTTCGCTCTCAAAGGCGGAACTGCGATAAACCTGTTCATTCGCGACTTGCCACGCCTGTCTGTCGATATCGACCTGACGTATCTCCCGGTTGCAGGACGACCCGAGTCCCTCGCCGATATTGACGCGACGATGAAGCGGATCGCCGCACGCGTGCGTGCAGGGCTGCCCGGAAGCCGCGTCCACGAGGCTATCTTGGTGAGCGACGGCGCGGTGAACAAGCTCTTCGTCAGCGACGGCGACGTACAGGTGAAGATTGAAGTGACGCCTGTCATCCGGGGCTGCGTCTACGAGCCCGAGCGAAGAACCGTTTCGGCACGCGTGGAGGCGGAATTCGGTTTCGCCGAGACTCAACTCGTGTCCTTTGCGGATCGTCGGAAATATGCCACGAGCCCACAAGGACCTGCTGATGTCCTTCGAGGCCGGCGGGCCGGACTGGTCGCTGATAGACGTGCCGCAGGCGGCGGAGCTCCCAGCGGTCAGGTGGCGACAGGAGAACCTCGACAAGCTCGACCGTGACCGGCGGGAGGCGCTGCTCGACGGTCTCAAGGCCGCGTTGCCGTAGCCGGCTCTACCCGGCCCGCAGCGTCGCGAGCGGATCCGCCTTCGCCGCGCGCCGGGACGGGACCAGACACGCAAGCAGAGCGATACCTGCCAGCAGAAGGCCCGCGATGCCGAACACCGCGGGGTCGCCCGGCGTGACGCCGACGAGAAAACCCGCGGTGAGTCGGGCCAGGCCGGACGCTGCGACCGCGCCGAGGGCCAGTCCCAGTATCGACAGCACGACGCCCCGCCCAAGCGCGAGCCGGATGATGGCCGCCGAGGTCGCACCCAGGGCGGATCGGATGCCGAACTCCTGCTTCCGCTGAGCCACTGCATGCGACACGACGCCGTAGAGTCCGACGGCGGCGAGCAGCAGACCCAGCAGGCCGAACGACCCGACCAGCGCGGCGCCCAGGCGCACGATCACCAGCATGGGCTTCGAGTGCAGCACGTCGTTCATGCCGCCGGCGTCCAGGATCGCCAGGGTCGGGTCGTGCCGGCGAATGGTGTCCGCGACCGCCGGGAGCGCGGCGCTCAGCGGTTCCTCGGTGTGCACGTGCAGCGTGGCCCTCCCCCGCGGGGGGCGGAACTCGAACGGGTAGAGGACGAACGGCGGCCGGTCGAACGGCGACGTGGGGGACATGTGCGCGTCGCGCACCACGCCGATCACTTCGAACGGTGCGCCGCCGAGGAAGCCGTTGACGATCCGCCGCCCGATCGCGTCCTGTCCCGGCCACAGTTGTCTTGCCGCGCGTTCACTGACCAGAGCCACCAGCCGGTCGCCCGCCACGTCTTCCTCGCGAAAACCGCGCCCCCGGAGCACGGGGATGTCCACGGTGTCGAAGAAGCCCGAGTCCACGTAGTTGAGGGAGACCCGCGCGGCGTCTGGCTCCGGCGCCGTGCCGCCGTCCAGGGTGAACACGTTGCCCCGATTCGGGCCCGGCGACAGCGGGGCCCGGCGGGCCCAACTCGCCGATTCAACACCGGGCAGGGCGACGACATCTTCCAGGATGTCCCGGTAGAGCATTCGAGCCTGCTCCCGGTCGTACCCCTGGCCGAGGGGATCGACCGACAGCACCAGCAGAGCGTCGGTCCGAAAACCGAAGTCGATCGCGCTGGCCTTTCTGCCGCTCTGGACGAAGAGGCCGGCGCAGACCAGCAACAGCATGGAAACGGCGACCTGGAGCACGACGAGCCCGTTCGTCAGCCGCCGCCCCGAGACGGATCCGCCGGCGTTACGGCCGCCGGAGCCGATTGCGCGCGCCAGCTCGATCCGCGTCGAGCGCAACGCCGGCGCGAGTCCGGTGAGCACCCCAGCCGCCATGGCCGTCGTTGCGATGAACCCGAACACCCGCCAGTCAACGAGGTAGTCGGGTCGCAACAGCTCCAGTCCCACGGCCGTGGCGAACCAGGCGACGACGAGATCGGCGGCCCACACCGCGACGATCCCGCCCCCGACGCCGCCCGCCAGCGCCAGCAGCACGCTCTCGGTGACCAGTTGCCGCACCAGCCGCCGCCTCGTGGCGCCGAGTCCCGCCCGCAGGGCCATCTCCTGCCGTCGTTCCACACCGCGCGCGACCAGCAGCGTCCCGACGTTCGCCATGGCAACCAGCAGCACGAGCGCCGCGAGGCCCATGACGACGCTCACCAGGGGCGCCGTGTGGCGCGCCGCGCCGGGCTCCGGTCGCGCGTAACGCTCGGCGATGACGTAGAGCTCGGTGTGGGCGCTCGCATCCGGATGCTCCGCAGCCAGCGCGTCGGCAAGGACGTCGAGCTGGGCGGCCGCCTCGCCGAGCGTCACGCCGGGTCGGAGGCGTCCGGTCATCGCGAACATCTCCTCGAGCCGGTCGGTGAACAGGTCCGTCCACCCCGGTTCGACGAGCGCGCCCGCGGTGGCGGGGACGAAGAGCTCGGTAGGCACGAGGCCGAAGGTCCCGATGAAGTCCTCCGGCATGATCCCGATGACGGTCATGTTCGCCGGCCCGAGGCGCACGACCTGTCCGATGACAGCCGGGTCGGCGCCGAACCGCGACCGCCAGGCGTGGTGCGACAGGACGACGAACGGCGCATCGCCGGGACGGCGCCCTTCCCCGGGGAGGAACGTGCGGCCGAGCACGGCGTTCAACTGCAGTACGTCGAAGTAGTTGTCGCTGACGTACTCGATCTGGATCCGCTCCGCCGCGCGACCCTCGATCGACAGCAGCTCTTCCGCCACGGCGTGCGCGGCCAGACCTTCGAAGACGTCGTTGCGCTCCCGGTAGTCGAGGTACTCCGGGTAGGACAGTGGGTGCGGGAAGACCGACGTATGCTCGTCGAGCTGCGTGATGGCCACGAGCTCTTCGGGATCGGGCACCGGCAGGGGTTGAAAGAACATCGGGTTCGCCACGGTGGCGACCGCCGCGGTGGCTCCGATGCCGATCGACAGCGTCAGCACCGCCGTCGCGGTGAAACCGGGTTGCCGCGCCAGGCCGCGCAGGCCGATCCGCAGATCGATCCGCAGGTCGTCGAGCCACGGCACGCCGCGCTGGTCGCGCAGCACCTCCATCGTCTGGGGAACACCGCCCAGCCGTACGCGCGCCATCCGCGCGGCCTCGGCCGGCGAGTGGCCCTTCGCACGAAGCTCCTCCTCGGCCTGCTCGAGATGAAAGCGCAGCTCGCGCTCGAGATCGTGATCGGCCGGGTTGCGCCAGATGGCGCCCCACAGGCGACGCCAGCGCTCGCGAAAGACGGTCATCGTGATCTCCCCCTCGTCAAGCCGGTTCCTCGAACAGCGCGGCGATGATCGACACCATGCGGTCGAGGTCGCGCTTCTCCGCGGCCAGGTGACGTCGTCCGGCGGCGGTGATCGCGTAGAACCGGGCACGCCGGTTCTTCTCCGTCGTGCCCCACTCCGCCCCGACGAGGCCGCGCTGCTCCAGCCGCATCAGGCCGGGGTAGAGCGTGCCCATGTTGAGGAGGAGGGCGCCATCAGAAACCTGCTCGATCCGCGCGGCGATCGCGTAGCCATGCGACGGGCCGAGCGAAACCAGCGTCCGCAGCACCATCAGGTCGAGGGTGCCACGCAGGACCTCGGTCCGTTCCGGCTCTCTGTTAGGCATCCGAATACAAGGTATCGGAACTCTATTGGGTTGTCAAATGAAGTTGCGCGATGACGGGTGGCGGGGCGCACCGAGATCCATTTCGTTCCGCCCCGGCCCCGTTGCAGACAGCGCTGATCGGCTGCTTTCTGTTAGCGTGTTCCGGATGCAGGCGACCGTTGTCTCCGCCGCCGCGGCCCGTGCCCGCGCCGCCAGTCCGCATCCCGGCCCCGACGCCCCGCGCATTCACGCCACCGCTCTCGTTGCTCACGACACGCGGATCGCGCCCGACGTCGCGATCGGCCAAGGCGCTCTGGTCGGCGTCGCGACCAGCCTCGCTCCCGGCGTCGACATCGGCCGGGACGCGGTCATCGGCGCCGGCGTCCAGGTGGGCCCGTCTTGTGTCATCGGCGCCGAGGCGACGCTGTCGGACGGCGTCAGGCTCGAGCAGGGCGCCGTCGTCATGCCGCGCGTGCGGGTGGGTCCCGCTACCGTTGTCGGCGCCCGTTCGGTCGTCGATTCGGGGTCGGTCGTCGGTTCGCATTGCACGTTCGATCCGGACTGCTATGTAGGAGAGAACGTGCGTGTCGGCGTCGAGGTCCGTATCGCCTCCGGCGCCACCGTCGGGGACGGCGCCGTTCGCCATCCGCCGTCCGAGCCTTTCTTGCCGTGTCCACCCCTCACGCTCGGGGACGGCGCGCACATCGGCGCCGGCGTCGCCGTCGCCCCGGGTGCTGCGGTCGGCCACGGCACGCACGTCGACCAGGACACGGTGGTTGGCGCCTCCGCGCGTCTCGGGTCCTTCGTGCGCGTGGCGTCGGGCGTGCGCGTGGCGCCCAACGCCGAGGTCGGCGACCATTCCACGCTCGCCTCAGCTTGTGCCGTAGACGGGCTGGTCGGCCGCAACTGCCGCCTCGGCCCCGAAGTGGCGGTTGCAGCCGGGGCCAGGGTGGCGGACGGCGTTCGACTGGATGCCGGCGCGTGTGTCCGCGCGGACCCGTCCGCTTCGTCAGGGCCCCCGGCTTCGCTCACCGCGCCGAGCGCGCCGGAGGTCTCGCTCAGAGTATCCGATCGGCCCCGCACCATTCTCGGACGCGTTCTGGCTCCGCTCCGTGGCGCGCTTCGTTCGATCGTCGCCGGGCGGCGCAGCGACGGATAGGGAAGATCGCGGCGTCGCTCGATCGGCGCCCCCGGCGCGAGCGCCCGATCGCGATCCTTGACAGGTCCGGCTCGGTTCCGGCACACTTCCATCGCTAAACGATGGGAAGAAAGAGCGGACCCGAACTGCTCCCCGGCACCCTCGACCTGCTGATCCTGCAGACGCTCGCCGCCGGCTCACAGCACGGCTACGGCATCGCCCACCACCTGAAGACCGTCTCCGACGATGTGCTGCAGGTCGGCGAGAGCTCGCTCTATCCCGCGCTGCAGCGGCTCCTGCTGAACGGGTGGGTAGAGGCCGCCTGGGGCACGTCCGAGAACAACCGGCGCGCGCGGTTCTACTCGTTGACCGCGGCCGGCCGGGAGCAATTGACGCACAAGCGCGACGAGTTCGACCGGATCATCTTCGCCATCCACCGCGTGCTCGAAGCGACGTAGCAGCTCGTGCGGGACGAGGCTGCTCCGGTGGCTCCTCTACCTGCTCGAGCGCGACCGACGCCGCCCACGTGGAGTGCGGCGACCGCGACGAGAGCAAGTGGGAGGGCTCTTCTCAACGGTCCCTCCTTGCGCATCACGTACGTCGGTTCCGGTCTCGTCACCCGGATCGCCACACCTTCCTACGCGGTGTCCAACGCCAGGTCGATGGCCACCGAGATGCGCTTCCAGTTGCGCGCCTCGGCTTCCAACTGGTGCCGGCCGGCCGGGGTCAGCTCGTAGTACTTCGCCTTCCGGTTGGTCTCCGAGCGCCCCCACTCGGCCGTCAGCCAGCCCTTCTGCGCGAGGCGGTGCAGGGCCGGAAAGAGCGAGCCGGGGTTGACGCGGAACGCACCCTGCGTGAGCTGCTCCACCCGCCGCGCGATCCCGAGGCCGTGGTCCGGCCCCGTCGTGAGCGCACGGAGAATCAGCAGGTCGAGCGTGCCGCGCATGAGGTCGGTCCGGGACATCGGCGTGTCTCCTGGCATCCCTATCGATTTTCGACAAGACTAACCGCAAGACCTATCGAATGTCAATGGATCGAGTCGACGAGAGCCGGCAGATCGCACCGGCGTCCACTCCCGTTCGGTCCGATCACGCGGCGGGATTCGCCGCAATCCCGCACTTACTCCACGACGCGCAGCACCTCGGCGGGATCGATCCTCAGAGCACGAGCGGCGGGCACGCCGATAGCGACCGACGCCACCAGCGCGAGGCACGCCGCCGCCCCCGCCAGCGTGACGAGGTCCACGCCTCCGGCGCCGGAGAACTGCGCCTGGAGCAGCGGCGCGAGACCGCTTCCCAGTCCGGCGCCGAGGACGACGCCGGCCGCCACCAGCTTCACGCTCGTCCCCCCGGCAACGAGCCGAACGATCTGGAGCGCTCGAGCACCGAGCGCGACACGCAGGCCGATCTCCGGGGCGCGCTGCGCCACGACATAGCTCAGGGTGCCGAAGAGCCCGATACAGGCGAGCGCCAGGCCGACGGCGCCGACGAGACCGCTCACGAACGCCGCAATCCGCGCCGGCAACAACGCCGTGTCGACCGTTTCCGACATCGTTGCCACGCTCACCACGGGCACGACGGGATCTACTCGCTCGATGGCGCGTCGCGCGGCGTCGGCCGATACGCCGCGGATGTGAAACGTGACCTGTGCGGAGTACACGTCCTCCATGGACTGGAACACGACGGGAATGGCAGCTTCTCGAAACGAAACGAAATGGGCATCTTCAACCACGCCGACCACGGTCGACCACCGAAGTTCGGGAGCGTCCGAGCCTGTTCGCGGCGGGCCCACTGGCCGGCCCACTCGCCTGCCGACCGCGTCCTGGACGGACCAGAATCGCCGGGCGAACGCTCGATTGACGAGCACCGCATTCCGCTCCCCGGGCTCGAGGTCTCGACCTCGCACGAAAGGCACTCCCATCAGGCTGATGTATCCGGGACCGACGACGTTCGCGTTCACCTCCATGTCCTCTCCAGCCCCGGGTCGATACCCGTCGACAGCGAAGCCACGTCGTACCAGCGCCTGGAGAGACAGGAACGGCGCCCTCGATACTCCGGCCGTGGGCACCTGCTCCAACGCCTGTCGGAGATACGCGCGGCCGCGATCTTCGGAGTACCCGGCGGTCTCCAGATCGACCGCGACAAGCACGAGCTCGTCCGGGTTGTAACCGAGCGGTAGTGCGTATGCACTCACGATGCTGCGTGCGAACACCCCCGCGATGATCAGGAGGAAAACGGCGGCGGCGGCCTGCATCGCCGTCAGCGCGTTACGGAATCTCGTGTGCAGGAACCTGCCGAGACGAAGCCCGGGTTGGGTTGCATACAGTGCCGGAAGGAACCCCACCCCGAGGCCGACGCTCGACGACACCACCAGCGCGGCGACGAGCAGTCGTCCGCCGAGCTCCAGATCGAGCTGCAAAGGCACGGGAAGGCCCGGCGGCAGCAGCGTCGCGAATCGCATGGCAGCCGACGCCGCGGCCACTCCCAGGCACCCCCCGACCAGACCCAGACCCAGGCTCTCGACGACAACCTGCCGGATCAGCCGCAACCGGCTCGCGCCCAGCGCCTGCCGAATCGACATCTCGCGACGGCGAACCGACGCGTCGGCAAGCAGGAGGCCGGAGATGTTTGCACAGACGATGAGCAGGAGAGTTACGACCAACCCGGTGAGCACGGCGAGAGCGCCAACCACGGGCCCCGATACCAGCCCTGGCAGGCGTGTCGCCTCCCCGATCGTCAAGGCCCGCGGCTGTCCCGAAAGGTCCGTCCACTCCGCGGGGTACGACTGCTGGAGACGTCGAGCGACGACCTCCAGAACGGCCCGCGCGTCGCCAATCCCGACGCCGGGGCGCAGTCGGCCCACTGTGGAGTACACACGGGCCGCGCGCCACTCCTGTCTGTCGTCGCCGAGACGCACCAACTGCTCGAAGGCCGCGGGCAACCGGACGTCGACGCGGAGGATGCCTTGCGTGGTCGACAGCCCGACCGGCGCCACTCCCACAACCGTAAACGGCGATCCGTTGATGGTGATCGCGCGGCCCAGCACCGACGGATCGCCGCCGAACTCCGACAGCCATACCGCGTTGCTGATTACCGCGACCGCGCTCGTCTCGCCAGTCTCGAAACCGCGCCCGTGGGCGGGCCTCGATCCCATCGTATCGAAGTAATCGGGCCCCACCATCTGGGCAGACATGACCCGGGTCTCGCCTCCGATACGCACGCCAACCGGAGCAGGTACAAACGACGCCGCGGTGACGCTTTCGAACACGTCGCGGGTAGAGTCCCGAATGTCGAGGAAGTCCGGATAGGAATTCGCTCCCGGCCGCCCGCTGGAGTAGTCGCTCGTGAACATCGCGACCAGACGATCCGGCTCCGCGCCGGGGAGCGGACGCAGAAGCAGAGCGTCGACCAGCGCGAGAATGGCGACGTTCGCACCGATGCCGACAGCCAGGACCGCGACCGACACGACCGCGAGAACCGGGCGCGCGAGCAACCGGCGAAGTCCGTACCGCAGGTCCCGCCACAGATCGTCGGCGACACGGAAACGCTGTACGTCGCGGCATTCTTCCTTGACAGTCTCCACGCCCCCCAGACGGGCGAGCGCCGCGCGGCGCGCCTCCTTCGGCGCCATGCCGCGGCGGATGTTCTCCTCGACCTCTAGCTCCAGGTACGCCCGCAGCTCCGCGTCGAGCTCGCGCTCGATGCGCTCGCGACGGAACAGATTCACCAGGCGAACGGCGGAATCCCGCAAGCGGCTCATGACGATACCTCCGGCGATCCGGCAGGCCATCCGGCGAGGCCGGACAGCCCTATCGATATCGACAAGTCTAGCCGTCTACTTCGCCGATCCCGCCAGCAGCATCGGGGCCAGCGTGAATACCAGCGGGTCGAACGAGCGGACCCCGTAGAAGAGGAAGGCCAGACGGCGCCGAACTCCTACTGGAAATGGCAAGTTGAAAAGGGACCCCCGTGGCAACGTGAAAAGGGACCCCC
>VXME01000044.1 GCA_009861545.1 Acidobacteriota bacterium
GAATCACCGCCGGCTGTCCGTTGCGGGAACCCTCGCCCCGCTTGAGCGACTCCCCTACCCGCACTTCCGCGATGTCCCGCACCCGGATCGGTCGCATCTCGCGGGTCGTGATGACCGTCGCGCCGATGCCCTCGGCGTCGTGCGCGCGGCCGGCCGCCCGGATCAGATACTCCTGCCCGCCGGAGCGGCGGAACCCGGCCGAGGTGTTGCGACTCGCGCGGCGCATCGCGTCCTCGACCGCGCGCAGGGCGACGCCGTAGTCGGCCAGCCGCTCCGGATCGACCAGTACCTCGAACTGCCGCCGCTCGCCGCCGATCACCGTCACCTGCGCTACGCCCGGCGTCGCCAGCACCCGTCGGCGGACCAGCGTCTCTGCCGTCGTGCGCAACTCCAGCGGGGTGTGCGCGGACGACTGCAGGGCGACGAACATGATCTCGCCCATGATCGACGACAGCGGGGCCATCACCGGCGGGGCGACGTCGTCCGGCAGCGTCCCGGCTACCGTGGCCAGCCGCTCGCTCACCGTCTGTCGCGCGCGGAGCACGTCGGCGCCCCAGTCGAAGTCGACCCAGACCACCGCGATGCCGACCGCGGTCGACGAACGCACCCTGCGCACGCCCGACGCGCCGTTCAGGGCCGCCTCGACGGGAAAGGTGACCAGTGCCTCCATGTCGGTCGGCGCCATCCCGTGCCCCTCGACCAGCACCGTCACCGTCGGCGCGGTCACGTCCGGCAGGACGTCGACCGGCATCCGCACCGCCACGTAGGAACCCCAGACGAGGAAGGCGGCCGCGACGGCGAGCACCGCCGGGCGGTTGTGCAACGACCAGCGAATCAGCGCATCGAGCAGCATGGGCCGGGCCTCGACTCGCAGCGCATCGAGTCTAGTAACGGCCGGAACTCTGCTTTCTTAAGATTCCCTGACGACTGACTGAATATTCCCTGACGAAGAGCCCGATTCACCGGGCGGTTCCCGCGCGCGCGATCCACCCCGCCTATCGCTTCGTATGTCAACGACCGAAACTCCCGTGTGGGATGAAGACCTACAGCACCGGGAAGACGAGAATCCTTGCGGTCGTGCTCTGCGTTCTGCTGCCCGCCGGCTGCGACAGCGACGGTTCGTCGCCCGTCGCGCCCTCGCCGCAGCCGCTCCCACCACCCGCGACAGCGGACGTGGCGGGAACCTGGACCGCGACCCTGACCGCCTCGACCGGCGACATCACGGGCGGCGGCTGTCTCGGAAACGTGGCGCGAGCTCTCGGGCTCAGCAAGACGTGGACCGCGGACCTCACGATAGAACAGAACGGCACGACCCTTACCTCCACCTCGGTCGACGTCGCGGACATCACGTGCAGCTTCGGCGGCTCGGTCTCGGGCAACACCGTGAACGCGACGGTGAACGGCTGCTCACCGGATCGATTGGACATCGGCGTGGTGGCAGGTTGCGGTTCCGACGCCTGGCATCTCGAATCCCTGTCGCTCACGGTGGCCGCGACCGTCTCCGGGACGGTCATCACCGGCGCCCCGACCGCGACGGCCACGGCGATCAGCGGCAGCAACTCCCACGCCGTGTCGGCGACGAGCACTCTCAGCATGTCCCGATGAAGGCACCGAGCGCTCTCCTGGCTCTGCTCGCGGCGGGGCCGCTGGCCTGCATCGAATCACCGGGGGCACCGACTCAGGAGCCGGCGCGGACTTCCCGACCGGCCGACCCGCGCTTCGACGACCGGTTCTGGCGGGAGCTGATCTTCAACGAGCACGACGCGCCGGGACAGGGCGATTTCGTGCGCGTGCTGTCCAATCCGAGTCCGAACGTCTATGTCCGCCTGGGGGGCGCCGGCGGGACGCGGCGCGTGGTCGCCGACGACCGGCTCGCACACATCCGCGAAGTCCTCCCCCTGCTGGCCGAGCAGATTACCGGCCGGCCCTACGACGGCCGCATCGAGAGCGGAATCGAAGAGCGCGGCGACCGGGAAGGCTGGATCACGGTCCGCTTCGTGACGCCGGAGGAGTACCCGGACATCGGCGCCAGTTGCGGGCTGGCCACTCCCGGCGCCGATCCCGGCAGCATCTGGTTCGCGCGCGGCAACGACGAGTGCTTTCGCAACGGGTACTTCCGCCGGCTGTTCGCCCACGAGCTCGGCCACGCCTTCGGGCTCTGGCACGTCGGTGACCGCGCGGCGATGATGTCGTCGGAGACCGGAAACGACATCGAGTGGTTCACGGAGCGCGAACGCTACCACGCGCAACTCGCCTACGAGGTCGGGCGCGGCGCGGCGTACTGCGGGTGGCCGTTCGGCTCCGCGTGCGCCGGCGGGACGTGAATCGGCAGGCAGGTCTTGACCTTCGGCACGGCCTGTGCCACGTTACTTCGTTCAGACTGCCGAATCAGCATGAGCCGCGTCTTGCCGCGGTCTCCAAGGAGGTTACAGATGAGTGCTCGACGGTCAGGTTGCTTCGTCATTCCCGTCCTGGCGCTGGTCGTCCCGCTGCTGGCGGCCGCGCCGACGGCCGGACAGTCCGGCGCGTCTTCCATGCCGGACGCCTACCGCACGGCCTGGGGGCACCCGGATCTGCAGGGCATCTGGAGCTCCTCCGGCGCCACGCCCATGGAGCGGCCGGCCGAGTTCGAGGGCCGCGCGACCCTGAGCGACGAGGAGGTGGCGGCGATTCGACAGGCGACCGAGGAGCGCAACCAGCAGCTTCTGCTCGCCAACGCCCGGCGCACCGCGGCCGGGGGCAACGTGGGCGCCTACAACAACTTCTGGATGGAGCGCGGGGCGCGGACGAACCGCACGTCGATGCTGGTGGACCCGCCGAGCGGCCGCTTTCCGCCGCTGACCCCGGAGGGACAGAAGGCGCGGATCGGCCAGCCGCGCGGCGACGACACGTGGGAGGACCGCCACATCTGGGAGCGCTGCGTGACCCGCGGGGGAATGCCCAATGCCATGTTCCCGCGTTCCTACAACAACAACATGCAGGTCTTCCAGACCCCGGACCACGTCGTGATGCTGCTCGAGCAGGTGCACGAGGTGCGCGTGGTGCCGCTCGACGGGCGCCCCCCGCTGGCGGACAACATCGGCCAATGGAACGGCGACGCGCGCGGGCACTGGGAAGGCGACACGCTGGTGGTGGTGACCACCAATCTCGACCACCGGGTCAGCGCGCTGCAGCCCTGGTCGGCGTTCAGCTCGCACGACGGCTCGGGTGAGGACATGATGCTGATCGAGCGCTTCACCCGCACCGGTCCCGAGACGCTGGAGTACGAGGTGGAGGTCCACGACCCGCAGATGTACACCCGGTCCTGGACCGTCGCGTATCCGTTCTCGCTGTCGCCGGACGTGATGTACGAGTACGCCTGCCACGAGGGCAACCTCGGGATGGAAGGCATCCTCTCGGGCGGCCGCGCGGACGACGCGGCGGAAGCGCGCCAGTAGACTGCGCCTCCACGGGGGATCGGCAGGCGGTCGGACCTGCCGATCCCCCGCTCCCGCGCTCCCTCTCCGACTGCCGCCCGGCGTTACCGCCGCGCAAAGCCCAGGTTACGGAAGGTCTGGCGGCCAAGGCCGCAACCGCGGTTGACGCGGGCCGCGGCGCAGTGCACCTTCGCACGCTCCAACCCACCGGCGCCGCCCAAGGCGAACGCAGGCTCGCGCCGGAAAGACCGACCGCTTCACACGGCGAGCCGAAGCGAGGAACCATCCGGCTCCAGAAAACCCGCGTCGGTCAGGGCGCGCATGACAATCTCGCACGTGTCCCTGTCGAGATCGAAGGTCTCCTGCACGTCCTCGACGGTCAACGCCAGCCCCGGAATCTCGCGGTAGATGGCGCGGAGCTGCCATGCGATCCAGCCTACGTCGCGATCAGGCAAGTCCTTGATGATGAGCAGGCGCGCCAGCCGGCGGAATTCGGTGAGTGCTTGCATCACGGCAGTGCATGAAGCAAGTTGCGTACCGATCAAGGCGAACGCACGAGCACCCCACTGCGGGCACCCGCGCACCGTCACCCCGCATTTCACGATGCGGCCGCCTGCTCCTCGAATCGTTCGTCGCCGGAATCGAGCACCAGCGGCTCCGGCTCCGAATCGACCAGGTAGGCAAACTCCTTCTCGAACTGCTCTCGCGATACGCCCACCGTCGCGGCCAGCTTGGCCAGCTCGTGCGGGTCGTCGAAGTCGTCGCGCCGCAGCCGGATCATGTACCGGTGCGCGATGCGGTAGCGGGTGGACTCGACGTCGACGAGCCGGACGCGGAAGCGCCCCTTGTCCCGATCGATGAGCCGCTCGAACGGGATCGGCACGAACTGGCCGGCATCCAGCGACATCAACGCCGCGTTGCCGCCCTGCAGCAGGTACTTGGCCGCGCAGTAGCCGAGGTCGCGGGTGTACTCCATGTCGGCCGGCACGGGGTCCGCGCAGCGCAGCTCGTAGCCGATGTTCTTGGCGACCGTCGTGATCTTGAGGCCGAATCCCGCCAGACGCGCCGCGACCTGGCTCTTGAGAATCTCGCCCAGGTTCACCTCTGCTATGCGGACGTTGTCGTGCTCGTCCCGCTCGACGTCGCCGAGCTGCTTCAGGTCCTCGGGATCTATCTTCAGCACGAGCCCTTCGGCCAGGACCGCGACGCCATCGCGGCGCCCGCCGGTCCAGCGCTTGATCATCGCGCCGGCCAGCGTATCGACGATCGTCCTCAGCCGCACCCGCTCGTGCGGGAACGCCTCGGGAATCAGCGTGAGCGTGGCGCCCGCGGCCTTGCCGATGCCGAGCGCCAGATGCCCCGCCTTGCGTCCCATCGTGACCAGGAAGTACCAGCGCGAGGTGGTCTTGGCGTCGACCATCAGGTTCTTGACGATCTCGACGCCGTGATGGCGCGCCGTCTGGAAGCCGAACGTCTCGACGTGCGACGGTAGATCGAGATCGTTGTCGATGGTCTTGGGCACGTGCACGACACGCAGCCGGCCGGCGCCGACACGCTCGAGTTGCATGGCCGAGTACGCGGTGTCGTCGCCGCCGATGGTGATGAGCTTCGACACGTTGAGCCGCAGCAGCGAGGTGACGACGTTCTCGAGCAACGTCGGATCGGTCGTCGGATTGGCCCGCGACGTGCCGATGACGGAACCGCCGCGGAAGTGAATCCGACTGACGGCGTCGATGGTCAACGGGGTCACGTGGTCGATGCGGCCGCGCATGATCGACTCGAAGCCGTCGCGAATGCCGACCACCTCGACATCCTCGAGACAGCAGCGGATGGTGGCCGCCCCGATGACGCTGTTGATTCCCGGCGCCGGGCCGCCGCCGACGAGGATCGCGACCTTCTTGTGGTGGCTCATCGGCTCTCCAACTCACTCGCAATCGGGCGACAGGCGGGTTATGGAGACCACATTCAGGCGGCGCTCGGTCTCGTCCTCGATGAGAAGTCCCTTGGCCCACACCTTGCGGCCGACGTGGCGGTCGACGCCGAACTCGTCGAGCGTTCCGATCAACCGGATCCGGTGCCCGCCGAGCACGGCGGTCGGCTCCGGCTCCGGCGGCAACCTGTCGGAGACCGGCTCCGGCTCGGTGGCGTACACCAGGTAGAAGGCGCCCCGCTCGTCCGCCTCCACGCAGGCGACCGTCGTCATGATCGCCATCGGCTGAGCGGCTCCGGCCGCGACGGAGAAGCCGACGGGCCCGGGCGCACCGGTTCCGGTGCCCAACGCCAGGACCGTGGCGGCAAGTGCCGCGGCCGACACACGACGGCACGCCGTCCCGCCGTCCGTCCACCAGACCCGGTTCATCGCGCGGCTCACGTCGGCCCCGTCACTCCGGCGCCGTAACGCCCGGCAGACGCTTGCGCCACCATGCGTTGCCGAAGTTCGTGAACGGCCCGCCGGCGACCGAAATCCGGGATTCCACCCGGTAGTTGACCGGGGAGACCAGCCGCGTCGTCATCCGCAGCCGGACCTCTTCCCCGTTCGCCTCGAAGGGGGCGGTTTCGTAGTGGATCGTGTAGAAGCCCCCGAGGTCGCCCCCGATCCGGCCGGCCCGCAGCATCCGGAATCCCCGGCTGTCGGTGTCGTGCCGCACGAACGCCCGCTGACCGGCCAGGTAGATGATGGTCGAATCCGTGGTGAAAGGCCCGTCCGGACCCTCGGCTTCGATCACGGCGGTGTAGTTCCGGCCGTCGGTGCCCCGCTCGAAGGTCTCCGAGCCCGTGATCAGGCCACCCGGCCCGAGCGGGCTGTCGGGCACGCGCCACTCGAAGGTCCAGACGCCGGGAAAGTAGGCGTCGTAGTCGAACGCCGGCACCTCGTCGCCCGCCTCGGTCGGCCGGCCGAGGTCCGGGATCTGGCCCTGCGGAAGCGCCGGCGGCGCCGGCGACCCGGAACGATCCGGCGGCTGCGGCCCGGCCGTTCCCGTTGCGGCCGGCGTCGCGGCTCCGGCGGACACCAGCAACAACGCGACACCGGCCGAGGCCGCGAGGTGGCGCGCCGCGCCGTACGCCGCACGACCGGCGCGCGTCTCCGGCACTGCAACCACCTCGCGTGCCGCGCCTGCGTCCAAGGTCATTCCTCCCACTGCAACCGCGTTACTCGTCGTCGTCCGTGGCCCGCCCGGGCTTGGTCAGATCCTGGCTTTCGACGGTGTACTCGGTGAACGCCTGGTACATCTCGTCCCAGCTCTGCTGCCCCCAGTAGACCTCGAGGTGCGGTCCCGGATTCCAGCGGTTGTTCAACGAGTTGTCGTAGACGCCGATGCCGGTGATCTTGCTGCCGGCCGGCAGGCGGAGCGGCTCGGCTAGCTCGTAGTGGATCTGCCAGTTGAAGTCGAATCGCGGCACGTCCAGCACCGTGACCTCGCTGCCGTCGGGGTAGGTCACGACCCACTTCAGGCTCTTGCCGCGCAGATGCATGTGCGGCGAGAGGCCGTACAGCGTGATCGGCTCGGTGATCGGCGTGATGCCGGTGATCTTCCAGTCGTCCTCGTAGGGCGGGATGTTCGGGATCTTCGCCCGGCGCACGGAGCCGTCGGCGTCCCGCGTCGGCTTTATCTCCTCGCCCTCGACGATGTAGATGTCGGTCCCGAAGGGATCGGTTGGAAACGCGTTCCCCGCCTGCCGGGTCAGCACTTCATGGGTCACCGCGACGGTGTTGAACCAGATGCCGAGCTTGCTCCGCTCGACCTCGGGCCTGCCGGTCGGGTTGTAGTGCATCGTCCAGCGGATCCACTTGCCGGCGGTCAGCCGCTTGCCGGTGCCGGGCCGGTGCCGCTCGACGCCCCGCCCGGGAACGTACGAAAGCAGCTTGCTGGTGCCGGGCAGGTTGACCTCGTTGAACACCGGCTGGGCCACGCGCCCCGACCCGTCCGCCGACTCCTCCGCCGCCGCCTGCGCGTTCGGATCGTCGACCAGCACGCCGTCGACCACCCGCTTCCCCGCCGGCAGGTCGACGACGTAGGCGCCCGAGTGGTGGACCACCGCGTAATTGCTCGGCTTCAGCTCCAGGACCTCCGCGAAGCGATCCTCGTCCCACGGGATTGCGGAGTAGAAGTCGATGTAGTCCTCCTCGCCCTCCGCGGCGATGGTGTACTCCACCGGCAGCTCGAAGACGTAGTCCGGTTCACCGCCCTCGTACGTCCAGCCTTCCGGAAAGTCCGGCAGCGCCGGCAGGTCGGCGGCGAGCCCACGCGGCGCGCCGCCGTCCACCCACGCGGCGATGGTGTCGATCTGCGCCTGATCGAGCCGCCGTTCGTTGCGGAACGCCAGGCTGTTGTCCGGGTCCGCGGGCCACGGCGGCATGGTGCGCGACACGACCAGGTCCTTGATCGACCGCGCCCACGGCCGGGACTCCGCGTACGACGTCAGCGACATCGGCGCGATGTTGCCGGGGCGGTGGCACGTCACGCAGTTGTCGAACAGGATGGGGGCGACGTCCTTCGTGAACGTCGGAACCTCCTCCACGCCGCCGCCGGCCAGAGCCGGGCCGGCCACCAGCAACACCGCAGCCGCCGCCGAGAGCGCCGCACCGATTGTCGCCCGTCGCATCATGGGTTGACCTCTTTCCGAATGCCGTTCGCGGTATCCACGCTACGCGCCGCGACGGCGCTACTGCAGCAGCTCGGCCTTCAACCAGGCGACGAGCGCCGGCTCCAGATCCGGATTCTTGTCGAACATGGGCAGCCCGTGCTCGGGGCCGTCGTAGATCTTCGCGGTGGATTGCGGATGGCCGGAGCCGTCGACCGCACCCTGCAGCGCGTCGGCCACCCCGGGCGTCACCGTATCGCCGGTCGCCGCCGCGGCGAACACCGCGAGATCGGACGACGACGCCATGTTGGCGACGGCGGCCTCGCTCGGCGGACCGGACAGGAGCATCAACGCCTCGACGTCGCGGCGGGCCGCGAGGTCCGCGGTCAGCATCGCGCCGCAGCTCGCTCCACCGGCTCCCACGCGCTCCGCGTCGACGCCCTCACGCCCGGCGAGATAGTCGAACGCGACGTCGACGTCACCCGGGGCCTGCTGCATGAAGGCCGGGAAGCCGATCTCGCGCAACGGCGGGCCGCCGCTGTCACCGAAGCCGCGCAGGTCCAGGGTCAGCACGTGAACGCCGGCATCGACGAGTTGCGACGCGATGCCGCTCCACGACTTCCGGTCCATGTTGCACTGGTGGACCAGCAGCATCGCCGGACCGGGCCGGCCGGGCGACATGTAGGTCGCCTTCAGGGTCGTGCCGTCCGCGCCGTCGAGATCGACGTCCTGCGACTGCGCCGCCGCCGGCGCCGCCATCGACAACGCCAGTACCGCCGCAAAGATGTATCGAATCGCTCGCATTGCTGCCTCCTGCCGGCCGCGGCGCATGCGCGGCTCTCGCTCTCGGTGGATCTTCAGTGAATCAGGTCTCGGCTACTGCGCCGGGGGCGCGTTCACCCTGTCGAACAGATCGAGCTTCTCCTTGCGCACTTCGCGCGTCGTCTTGATGTCGGATCCGAACTCCAGCCACTCGTCGGTCGCCGCCTCGTAGCGCGGCCAGGTCGCGAGCCCCTCGCCGTTCGGATCCCCCGTGCGCGCGAAGTTCGCCCAGTACCGCGTCATCGCGTGCGAGATCTCGTGATCCCAGTCCGTCCAGTCTATGCCCACGAGCCGGGTGTTGCCGAAGGCGTAGGCCAGGTCGCCCGAGTGGTACGCGCCGTAGCCGTCGGGCCCGTCCGGCATGTCAATGGCGGCGCGTTCGGGAACGTAGATCCGGAACACCGGCGGCGCCTGGCTGAAGAGGTAGAGGTAGGCGGCGTTGCCGGAAGCCTCCACCGCGCGGGCCCAGGTCCGCATCTCCCACACGAAGCTGCGATCGGCCTGAATCGCCTGCGCGCCCCACTTCGTCGATTTCTCGACATCCGGCGCGTAGGCGGCCTGCAACGCCTCGGCGTGCTCGCCGTACTGCTCGCGGAGCATCGCGTCCAGCTCCGCCCCGGTCCGCTCCGGCATGCTGGCGTAGAGCGTCGTACCCTCGTTCGCCAGGGCGCCGACGATGACCGGGACGTCGTTGTGCTCGCCCGCCGCGAAGACTTCCCGGGCAGGTCGCGGCATGAACCAGCCGTCGATGATGGCGCCCGACCCGATACGGGAGTCGAGCACCGCCTCGGCGTCCAGCGCTCGCAACGCCGTCAGCGCCTCGGCGTCATCCCCTTCGACGCCGAGCTCCGCCGCTGCCGCCAGTCCCGCCTCCTGCGCGGCCCCCAGGTCGGGTCGTCCGCCCCGGAAGCAGCCCCCGGAGTGGCCGATCGCCTTGTGGAACAGCCCGGCCGCCAGCGGCGACGCCATCAGGTAGCAGACGCTCCACGAGCCGGCCGACTGCCCGAAGATGGTGACGTTGCCCGGATCCCCTCCAAAGGCTGCGATGTTGTCGCGCACCCACTCCAGCGCCGCGACCTTGTCGAGCAGGCCGTAGTTGCCGGAAGCGGCGTGCGGCGACTCCGCGGTCAGCGCGGGGTGCGCCAGAAAGCCGAACGGCCCGAGGCGGTAGTTGATGGTGACCAGCACGACGTCCTGCTCGGCGAGCGCGGCGCCGTCGAAGATCTTCGCGCTGCCCCAGCCGCCGGTATGCCCGCCGCCGTGGAACCAGACCATCACCGGCCGCGCGTCGGTCGCCTGCTCCGCCGCGCTCCAGACGTTGAGGTACAGGCAGTCCTCGTCTCGGCCCAGATCGCCCCGAGTATAGATGGAGGATGCCGGCGTCAGCCGCTGCCAGCAGGCCGGCCCGAAGGTCGTGGCCGGCCGTGCGCCGTCCCACGCCGCCTTGGCCACCGGGGCGCGCCAGCGGTTGTCCCCCACCGGCGCCTCGGCGTAGGGCACGCCGCGGAACACGAGCACGCCGTCGTCGCCGGCGACGCGCTCCCCTTCGAGGGTTCCGAGGCTGGTCTCGACGATCGGCCCCAGCGTGTCGCCGGCCGGCTGATCCGCGTCGCCCGCCCCGCACGCCGAGACGACGAGCATGCCGCACAGAACGAGAGCGATCGGGTGCGTGCGCATCACTCTTCCACCTTCCCTGTGCCTTGTCCCCTGGTCGCCGCTACCTGGATTCCTCGCCGTCGGCCGCCGCCGCCTTGTCGAGGTTGCGCGCCACTTCCAGGATGTGCCGCGCGTCGTAGTTGCCCTCGTGGCAGGCGTACTCGTAGAGCGGCCCGTCCCGCTGCATCAGCGGATACTCGACGCTCCACGGCTGCACCCACGTGGTCGGATCGGTGACCGTGAACTCGTAGCGGATGTTCTCGTCGTCGACCCGCGTGAAGCGCTCGACGACGTGCAGTCCGGTGCTCGACCCGTTGAAGTGCACCTTGTCGTTGAAGTTGATGGACTCGACGACCAGGGTGTCGCCCTCCCACCGGCCGCGCGAATCACCGGACCACTCCCGCATGCTCCCCGGCAGGTGCGGACGGCCGTCGAGCGGAATGATGCGGGCGTCGTTCTCGCGCATCTCCTGCATGACGACCACGTAGTGCTCGGTCTGCAGGATCTGCATCAGGTCGTTGTAGGAGGGAGGCAGCATCGGCGGCCCCTCGTGGCGCCAGACCAGGCACCGCTCCTGCAGCGTCCGGGTCTCGTGGCTGTCGAACGACTGCGGCGAGATGTTGGTGGTCAGCCAGCGGCTCTCGGCGCGGCGCAGCGCTTCGCGCTCCCGGGCCGACGGGATCAGCGGCGGAATCCTGCCGTTCGGCGGATCCACGATCAACGACGTGCGCCGCATCGCGAGGCGCCGGGGCTGATTCTCGCGCAGCCAGATCGAGTTGTCGTAGTGGATGTTCTCCTGCGTCTGCTGCGTCCGCTCGAGCCGCTCCTCCTCGGTCGCCCCGGCAAGGTAGCTGCGCGCGCGCAGCGGGTCGACTCCCTCGGCGGTCAGGATCTCGTTCGCCGCGGCGAGCTCCTCTTCCGAGAGGAACGCTTGATCGCCCAGGCTTTCGGGCCGCTGCAACGGCGTGTAGGTCGAGCTCGTCCAGTAGCCCTGCAGGTCCGGGTGCCCCCAGGGAGTGCGGGGCGCGGACCCGTCGTCCGCCGACTGACCGGACACCGAAACCGGCGCCATCGTCATGGCCGCCACGACGACCGCGAACGCTACGCCGAACAAGATGTGCCTCTGCCTCATGACACCCTCCAGATGCGCTCAGGTGCGTTGATCATGGACCGGCCGGCCCGGACTTGCAACCGCCGGTCGCCAGGGTCGCCAGGCCGCACTCCGTCTCGGCGAACGCCGGTGCGCGAGTCATTCGATATCGAAATCGAAGGTCACGATGTCGCTGTCGCGATAGCCGAGCCGCCCGCACTGGAAGCGCAGCGTCCAGAAGCGCATCCGGAACGGGCCGGTGTACAGCCGCCAATAGAACGGCGCTTCGTGCTCGGTGGTATAGACAATCGTCGACCCCGCAGTGTCGCACGAGAGGTCGACGCGCGGCGCGACATGGAACAGCCCCCCGGACGGATAGCCGGCGGGTGTGGCGGCGACCGGCACCTCCGCCGGGGTCGGCCTCGATGCAATCACGCCGGCGGCGCCGGGCGTGCCCGGCTTCGCGGACGTTGCGGCGGCCGATCCAACGGGCGGCGCCCCCCCCTCCGTCACGATCAGCGCCCTTCCTTCCATGTGCGCCGGCACGGGCAGTCCCGCCAATGCGACCGCCGTGGGCGCGAGATCCAGCAGGCTGACCGGGGCGTTCGCTTCGAGAGCAGCGGCGATTGACGCCGGCCAGCGAGCACCGGCGGCAGGCGTCGACCCGCCCGCGCCGACCAGGAATACGACCGTCTCCTCCAGCAAATCGTCGTCCGCGAGCGCCGCGACGATCCGCTCGACCTGCGCCTCGACGTCGTCCCCCACAGCGAGGTTGAACAGCGCGAAGAACGGACGCGGGCCCGGACTGCGCGCGCCGCCGCAACCGAAGGAAACCGTGCAGGGCGACTCCCAGTCCTTTTCCCGGCCGCGCCAGTCGGCGTCGAGCCCGGCCGCGTCCCACGCACCGAGCAGACCGGGCTGCGCCAGATCCGCGGCAGGAACGGGAAGGGCGCGTGCGGCATCGTGCACGCCGCCATCGACATGGACGATGCGAACAGGGCTCGCGTGGCCGGACCTCGGATTCTGCAGATTGTGGCGCGGCGGCCCCGCGCGGCTGGTGTAGTAGCCGGCCCGGCGAAGCTGTTCCGGCAGCACGCTGACACCGGCCGGCGGCGGAGCGGCGAGTCGACCGGTCGCCGCGTCGATACCCAGCGCGGCCGGACTCACGCCGGTCAGCAGCGCGGTGCGCGCGGACGCAGGGTCGGACGCGACCGCGGCGGGCTCGATCGTCGTCGTGCGGGCCGTGTCGAAGCGTTCGAAGCCCGAGGCGCCGGCGAAGGTGGCCTCCTCGGCCGCATCCGCAACGATCCAGACGATATTGGGCCGCGACGCCGCACGCCGTACGTCGACGGCACGCGGCCGGTCGAGGGCGATCTCTCCAGCGCCGCCCGAACAGGCGGCCACAAGCAGAATCGCGACGCCGAGCAAGGCCGTGACGAAGACCGTCTTGCGCCACGCTCGGCGCTCGACACCGCCCCCCACCACGCGCTCCGACCGCATGCTGCGCATCATAACCGCTGGAGTCGACAACGCTTTCGCCACCGGGGCTCGTCGCTGGTATCATTAACGTATCCGATGGTCCTGAGCGCCGCCCCGCGGCGACCAGATTGTTTCGTGTACGGCCGGGAGACCACGTTCTCCCAGTGACTGAGTGCCTCGACACATGAAGAAGACGCATCCTGCAACGCACACCTTCCACTTCGTCGCCGTCGTCGTCGTCCTGGCCCTCGCGGCGGCGCCCGCGTTCGCGCAGAGCGGTGACGTCCCGCGCACCTGGGACGACCAGCCGGACCTGAACGGCATCTGGCAGACGATGAGCACGGCCAACTGGAACCTCGAGGATCATCCGGCCGGTCCCGGGCACCCCGACCTCGGCGCCATCGGGGCGATCCCGCCCGGGCAGGGCGTGGTGGTCGGGGGGGAGATCCCCTACCAGTCCGCGGCGCGGCAGCAACGCGACGAGAACTTCGCGAACCGCATGAGCGCCGATCCCGAGGCCAAGTGCTTCATGCCGGGCGTACCACGCGCCACCTACCTGCCGTATCCGTTCCAGATCATCCAGGGCGACAAGAAAATCCTGGTGATCTACGGGTTCACGGACGCGAACCGCACCATCCACATGGACAAGGAAAACCCCGAGCCGCCGCCGCTCGACAGTTGGATGGGGCGCTCGCACGGACGGTGGGAGGGCGACACGCTGATTGTCGACGCGGAGGGCTTCCTCGGCGAGGCATGGTTCGACCGCGCCGGCAACTTCGCCAGCAACCAGTTGCGGGTCCAGGAGCGCTACACGCCGCTCGGACCGAACGTGATCCGATACGAAGCCACGATCGAGGATCCCACGGTGTTCACCCGGCCGTGGGACATCAGCCTGCTGCTGTACCGCCGGCTGGAAGAGAATGCACGGGTGCTGGAATTCAAGTGCATCGAGTTCTCGGAGGATCTCCTGTACGGGCATCTGCGCAGGGAGCCGACCCGCTAGAGCGGTCGACAAGACAACGGAGGAATCGCGTCATGACAAACCAGTGGACACGCGTTGCGCTTGCGCTGCTCGCGGTGGGAGTGCTCGTCGGTGCGGCGCCGGCGGCGGCCCAGGTCGGCGCGGCGGAGGCCGACTACAACCACGTCAGCATCACCTCGTCCGCACCCCCGGAATCGGTGCGCTGGTACGCGGAGTACCTCGGCTGCGAGTTGGTTGCGGACCGCGACGACACGGCCGACTGTTTCGGCGTCGAGGTGACCTTCGTCCCGCAGCCGACCATGGGCAGCACGCAGGGAACCGGCGTCAACCACATCGGGTTCTCGTACGCCGACGTGACGGCGAAGATGGCCGAGCTCGAGGCGGTCGGCGTCCGCGGCTCGGGCGTGCGCCTGCAGCGTTTCGCGGGCGGCGCGACGTTGCGCGAGGCCCCGGGCGGCTACCTGCACGGCTACATCTTCGACCCGTGGGGCACCCGCATCGAGCTGCTGGAAGACCAGGAGAACGTCGGCTTCCACCACGTCCACCTGAGCGCGACCGAGCCGCAGGCGACCCTCGCCTGGTACGAGCAGATGTTCGGCGGTGAACAGGCCGTGCACGCGGACGTGGACGAAGGCGTGCGGTTCGACAGCGTCTGGCTGTTCGCTTCCGAGCACCCCGAGGGCACGCCGGCCACCACCCAGGGCCGCGCCGTCGACCACATCGGATTCGTCGTCGACGACATCGATGCCGCCGCCGCCGAGCTGCGTGCCGCCGGCGTCGAGTTCCAGGAAGAGCCCGTCGTGCCCGAGAACGGCCGCTCCGCGGCGCGGCGCGCCTTCATCTACGCGCCCGACAACGTCCGGCTGGCGCTGGTCGAGACCGGATTCGTGGGCGTGGACACGAGCAGCATGGCGGCGGTGTTCGTCGACGTGACCGAGCCCTACGACACGCCCCGCACGCCGTGGGGCGAGCCCGATCTGCAGGGCGTCTGGACCGGCAACGCCTCGCACGGCATCCCCCTCGAGCGGCCGGAGGACCTGGCCGACATCGAGAACCTGACGCCGGAGCAAGCCGCGGCGCGCCGCGAGCGCGGCACCCTCGGCAGCATCTGGGGCTACGAGCGGGAATGGCGCGACACGACCCTCGGGTACGACCGGAACGCGCCGTCCACGCAGGTCGCGATGATCATCGATCCGCCCGACGGCCGGATCCCGGCCCTGACCCCGGAGGGTGAGCGCCGCGCCGCCCAGCTCGCGGCCGACCGGGGCCGCTACACGAACAGCAACATCGCCGGCCCGGAAGAGGCGACGCCGTTCGTCCGCTGCATCACGCGCGGGCTGCCGTCGATGATGTTCCCCGGGGTCTACAACAACGGCCTGCAGATCTTCCAGGGTCCCGGCTTCGTGGCCATCCAGAAGGAGATGATCCACGAGACGCGGGTGGTTCCGACCAACGATCGGCCGAAGGACGGACCGCAACTCACCTCGTGGCTCGGCAGCGCGCAGGGCCGCTGGGAGGGCGATACGCTCGTGGTCGAGACGACCAACTTCAACGCCCAGGCTTCGTTCCGCGGATCGAGCCCCGACATGATCCTGACCGAGCGGTTCACGCGGATCAGCCCGACGCGGTTGGAGTACCAGTTCACGGTCGACGATAGCCAGGTCTGGAGCGCGCCCTTCACCGGCCGCTTCACGTACGATCTGGACGACGAGCAATACGAGCTGGTCGAGTACGCCTGCCACGAGGGCAACTACGGCATGACCAACATCCTGAGCGGCGCGCGGGCGCGCGACCGTGAGGCGGCGGAGGCGGGCAGCCGGTAGTCCGGCCGTCACGTGTTCGCGACCATTCGACAGCGAGGTAATCACCGATGCGGAACAGACTGGCACTGACCCTGGCGGGCATTGCGCTCGCCATCCTGGTGGCGGGTGGCTCGGCGCTCGCGCATCACGCGTTCTCGGCCGAGTTCGACGCGACGAAACCGGTCGCGCTACGGGGCACGATCACCAAGATGGAGTGGATCAACCCGCACGCCTGGCTGCACATCGACGTGACCAACGAGGACGGCACGGTCGACGCCTGGATGATCGAGGCCGGCCCGCCGGGAGCCCTCGTCCGCCGCGGCTGGCGCCGCGACTCGGTCACCCCCGGCATCGAGGTCCTCGTCGAGGGCTACCAGGCAATCGACGGCGCGTTCCGCGCCAACGGTCGGGACGTGACGTTCCCGGACGGGACGCGCCTGTTCGCCGGCTCGTCCGGCACCGGGGCCCCGCGCGACGGCCGGGACCCGACCGAGCCCGAATAGAATCTCGTTTTCTTACCGAAGCCCGCGGGGCCATCCGGCCTCGCGGGCTTTATTCTGTACGGCCATGCGCGCCGTCGGATCGCCTGAGTTGCGAGGTCCCACCGATAAAACCGAGCAGCGTGAACGAAGCGCTGGACGCCTCACCCGTACCCGCCTCGGAGTGGCCAGCCCTTGCATGGCGTGCTGGGGCCCGATCTGCTCGCACGCCTGCTGGACAAATCTCCGTGGTAAACCTGCGCCGATATCAGGTCATCGACTCGAAGGGATTGAGGAGGGCGAGGCCACAGCCCTCGAAGTCGCGCACGTTCCTCGTCGCCACCGGAAGCTGGTGCACCTGCGCAGTGGCGGCAATGAGCATGTCGGCCTGCGTGCGCGTCCGACCCGTCCGACGGAACTGGCCGCGCAGCGTGCCGGCGCGCCGGGCAACGGGCATCGTGACCGGGAAGATCTCGCATCGCTCCGCCAAGAACCGGTCGATCAACGACTCGATTCGCGCGTTCGGCTTCCAGGCCAAGCCGAACTGGATTTCCTCCACGGTTACGACGCTGAGTCCGAACGGAGAGAGAGCGCTTCCCGCCCAGTGCTCCACGGCGGGGTCCGGGCGCTGGCGACACAGCTCGGCCAGGACGTTCGTATCGAGGAGGATCACGAATCGTCTCCCTCCCACGCCTCTCGATCCCGTCGTTCGGGGAGCTCCAACTCGTACCGCTCTTCCAGGCAGGCCGACCGGACGTCGGAGAACGCGTCGGCGAGGGTCCGAGGCGACTGCCGCCCACGAACCGCCTCAATCGTCGCGAGCACGTCCGGACTCACGACGACCGCCACGAGCCGGTCACGCCGGTAGATCTTCTGCGGTGCGTCGCCGGATCGACGGACGACCTCAGAGAACTGCTGTTTCGCTTCGGCGATGCGCCACATGTCCATAATGGACAGAATAAATGGACATGGCGGTGCAATTCAAGTAACTGAATGAGTACGGGTTGGATGGTGATCTTCAGTTCGAAGAAATCGCACGGTTCTCAGCGGTTCGCGTCCTCCAGCCGGGCCGTCCGCAGCATCCCCACAATCGAGTAGTTGCCCTCATGGCAGGCGAACTCGTAGATCGGCTGGTCGCGCCGCTGCAGCGGCACCTCCGCGGTCCACGACGATGCCCAGGTTTCGGGATCGGTCAGCGTCACCCGGTACGCCAGCGTGTCCGGCCCGCTACGGGTAAACCGTTCCACCAGGTGCAGGCCCTCGGCGGCGCCGCGGTAGTGGCTCTTGGGCGAGAAGTTGGTCGTCTCCACGACGAGCGTGTCGCCCTCCCAGCGGCCGCGGGAGTCGCCGTTCCACTGGCGGATGCCTTCCGGCGCGTGCGGCTGGTCGCCGATGGGAATGATCCGCGCGTCGTGGAACGCCTCGCTGATGAACGCGAAGTGCGTCGGCGTCTGGACGATCTGGTAGAAGGTGTACGGCCCGGCGCCGAAGTTTCCGCCCAGCCGCGGCACGCCCGTCGTGATGCAGCGGTGGATGCTGTTGAGATCGTCCGGCCCGGTCTTGAACTCCCAGCCGCGGTCGACCGCAGCCACGCGACCGCGGGCGGCCGGGGTGAGCGCCGGTATCCGGCCGTCCGGCGGATCGACGATCAGCGACGTCCGGTCGCTGAACGTGACGTCGACCATGCCGATCGAGCTGCTCGTCGACCACGCGATATAGGTCTCGACGTTCTGCAGCGCCGCGCGAAACGCGCTCTCGGGCGTCGCGAACGCACTGCGACCGTTCTGGAAGATGCGCTCGGCGCGCGCCGCCAGCGTCGCGACCTCCTCCCGGGTCAGGTGCGAGCGATCGGCCAGCTCGGGCAGCCGTTCGAGCGGCGTGGCGACATTGTTGAGCCAGACCCCCTGCAGGTCGGGACGGCCCTCGGGCGTGCGCGGCAACTCCCAGGAGTCCGCGCCCTGTCCGAGCGCCGGCGGCGCCAGCCAGGCCGCGAACGCCAGCACCAGCAACGAGATCCCGAAATGTCGAGACTGCATGATGGTCACCTCCCGTCGGGCAGCGGCTCACCGGACCGGCGTCCCGGCATACCCGACTCCCGCTGCCGGACACCCGCTCCGTGCATCTTCCCGCACTTGGCGCTTCCGCGCAACGCGGCGCCGGCCGGGGCGTCAGCCGGGCGGATCCCGCGCGGCTCGCGCGATTCGCGGCCTGCACCGGCGCCATCGAGAATCACGGCCATATCGTCTCGCGCAGCCGGTTGCGGGTGCAGGGATCTCCCGATAAGATAGTTGGCTGAGATCGACTGTCCTGATCCGCACGCCACCGGCGGCAACGCGGAACGGGCAACGGTTCTGGAAACGTGGCCGCGTGCGGAAAGGGGCAAAGATGGCGAAAGAAACCACCCGTCGAGAGGTTCTCAAGGGCAGCCTGGCGATGGCGGGGCTCGGCGTGATCGGCATGCCCGAATGGGCGTTCCCTGCACTCGCGCAGGGCGAGACGCTGATGCAGTTCACCGACGTCTCGGACGACGTCCAGTGGATCCGCGATGCCGAGAGGCGGATCATCGACGTCCGGCAGATCGACGGCCCGTTCACGCCGAACGACCAGTTCTTCACGACGCAGCACTACGGCCACCCCGGCGTGGACGTGGACGCGTACCGCCTGCGCGTCTCCGGTCTGGTCGACACCGCGCTGGAGCTGTCGATGGACGACCTGCGCGCCATGCCGAGCCGCGACCTGATCTTCGGCTTCGAGTGCTCCGGCAACCGCGGCCCGCTGAACGGCCTGTCGAGCAACGGGCGCTGGACCGGCGTCTCGCTGCGCACCGTGCTGCAGCGGGCGGGCGTGCAGGACGCCGCACGCGAGTTCGTCTTCTTCGGCGCCGACCGCGGCGAGGAGGAGGTGCTCTGGCGCGGCCGGACCTTCAACGTCGAGCAGCAGTACGGTCGGAGCCTCGAGCGGGATCAGGCGCTGTCGGACGAACCGCTCCTCGCCTACGCGCTGAACGGCGAGCCGCTCTCCGAGCACCAGGGCCGTCCGTTGCGGCTGCTGGTCCCCGGCTGGTACGGCGCGCCGAACGTCAAGTGGGTGGCCGAAATCAACGTGCAGAAGGACCAGTACCTCGGCCGATGGCAGGCCCGCTCGTACCGGACGCTGCAGGGCCAGATGATCAACGGCGAGATGAAGTGGGTCGAGACCGCCATCTCGACGATGAATCTGAAGTCGTACATCGCCCGCGTGACCGCGGTCGGCGGCGCCCACAACATCTTCGGCGTCGTGCTCAACGACGGCACGCCGATCGAGCGGGTCGAGGTGAAGATCGACGACGGCGAGTGGCAGGCGGCGACTCTCGACCCGGAGACGATGCGCGAGAAGTACGGCTGGAAATTCTTCAACTACCGCTGGGAGGGCGCCACCCCCGGCGAGCACACGGTCATCTCGCGCGCGACCGACGCCAACGGCAACGTCCAGCCGACGGCGGAGGAGCTCGGGGACAAGGTGACGTTCCTGGAGGCCCACGAGCAGTTCCCGCGCAACGTCATCATCGCGTAGTCGGCGGACGACGCCGGCTGGGAGTTTGCGCCGCAGAGTTCGAACGAGCAAATTCCCAACGCGACTTTACTGTCGCGCAGCCGCACTTCGAAGCCGGGTGGGCCTCGCGCCCCCCGGCTTTCTTCTTGTGAGAGCGAGCGCGGGTCGCGGCGCAGGCTCCGCGTTGCGCGGTCTGGCATGTTCGATCCGCCGACCATTGCGGCAATCGTCACCACCTTCCTGCTTGCGGGCGCAGTCAAGGGCGTGATCGGCCTGGGCCTGCCCACGGTGAGTCTCGGCCTGCTGGCGGCCGTGCTCGACCTGCCGACCGCGATGGCCCTGCTGCTCGTCCCCTCCCTCGCCACCAATGTGTGGCAGGCCCTGGCCGGCGGCCACGCCGGCGCGGTCCTCGCCCGCATCTGGCCCTTCCTGAGCGCGGCGGCGGTCACCGTGCCGCTCGGCGCGGAAGCGCTGACGGCAGTGAATCCGGCGCTACTCGCCGCGCTGCTCGGCCTGCTGCTGGTGATCTACGCCCTGGTGAACATCGCCGGCGTGCGGATCGCCTTGTCGGCGCGGCAGGCGACGTGGGCAGGTCCGCCGATCGGCGCCGTGAACGGGATCCTGACCGGCATGACCGGGTCGTTCGTCGTTCCCGGGGTCATGTTCCTGCAGGCGATCGGCCTGCCGCGCGACATGCTCGTACAGGCCATGGGCATGCTCTTCGCGGTCTCGACCGCAGCGCTGGCCCTGGCGCTGCAGGACAACGACCTGCTGAGCGTCTCGCTCGGCGCCTGGTCCGCGGCGGCGCTCGGGCCGGCGGCGATTGGCATGGTGCTCGGCCAACGCCTCCGGCGGCGACTCTCCGAGCGGCGCTTCCGGCAGATCTTCTTCGTCGCCCTGCTGGTCCTGGGGATGGGCATCACGGCCAGGTCGCTGCAGGACGCCGGAAGGATGGACGCCGCCGGCGCCGAAACGCGAAGCCTGCGAGGCGTCTCGGGGCGCTCGCCCGACAATCTCCGCCTACGGCTCCGATTGCCGCCCAACCAGCCTGACTAGGAGTCTACGCCGTTCTACGGCGCAGACTCCTAGGCGACGGTGGCGCCGCCGCAACTCGACCCGGCCCCGGCCGTGCAGCCGAAGCAGTGACGGTCGACGACGATCGACCGCGATTCGAGCGCGTCCAGATCGAAGTCCGCGATGTGCCGCGGGACGCCCGGCTCGACCGGCATGTCCAGCATCTGGTTGAAGTCGCAGTCGTAGAGCACGCCGTCCCACCCGACGGACAGCGTGTTGCGGCACATCACCCCGCGCGCGGCGGCCGGGTTGTAGCTCGTGACCAGCCGCTCCATGTAGCGCTCGAGGTTGGCGGAGTCGACCAGCCATTCCAGAAAGCGGCTGATCGGCATGTTGGTGATAGTGTGCAGTGCATTGAACCGGATGCCGTACAGCCGGTCGAGCTCGCGCTTCCACTCCCGCTCCAACGACGCCTGCCCGGCCGGCAGGTACGCCCCGACCGGGTTCGTCACCAGGACCAGGCGCAACCCCGACGACTCGTCGCCGTAGCCGAGCGCGTTCAGCTTCTTCAGGCCGGCAATCGACTTGTCGAACACGCCGTCTCCCCGCTGCCTGTCGGTGTTGAGCCGACGGTAGTGCGGCAGCGAGCAGACCACCTCGACCCGGTGCTCGGCGAGAAATCCGGCGAGATCCGCCTGCGACGGCAGACCGAGCACGGTGAGGTTGCAGCGGTCGATCACGTGACGGCCGAGGCCCGCGCACTGCTCGACGAGCCAGCGGAAGCGGGGGTTGAGCTCCGGGGCGCCGCCGGTGACGTCGACCGTCGGGATCGCGGTGCGCTCCAGCACCTCGACACACTGGGCCATCGTTTCGCGGCTCATGATCTCCCGGCGGTCCGGTCCGGCGTCGACGTGGCAGTGCGCGCAGGTCTGGTTGCAGAGCTTGCCGACGTTGATCTGCAGGATCTCGATGCCGGTCGGCCGCAGGGGATGCAAACCGATCTCGTCGAGAGCCTCCGGGAACTCGCGCGCCAGCGGGAGGCGGTGCAGCGCCGCCAACTGCTCGCGGGACGAAGCCAGCGGAAGCTGCCGTGAAACGAGCGAGGGAAGCGTGCTAGCCATGGCCCTTCACCAACCTGACCCCGTCGAGCCCGCCACCCCGCGGGGCGTCCGCGGACAGGCTCGCCAACGCGGTGCGCCAGCGCCTCACATGCCGACCCGCTCGGCGTGGTTGCGCATCTGCACCCCGTGGACGAGCGAGGCGCCGCCGCGGATGGCCGACGCCACGTGCACGGCCTCGGTCATCTGATCCAGGTCGGCGCCCTTCTCCAGCGCGTCGGTGCTGTAGGCGTCGATGCAGTACGGACACTGCACGGCGTGCGCGACCGCCAGGGCGATCAACGACTTCTCCCGCGCCGACAGCGCCCCGTCCTCGAATACGGCGTTGTACCAGGCGAAGAACTTCTCCGCCAGCTCCGGACGGTTCTTGCCGACGTGAGCGAAGTGCTCGAGGTCCTTCGGGTGGTAATACGTGTCGTGCATGACGGCTACCTATCGAAGCGCCCGCTCCTCGGCGCAGTGACCGGCCAGGATCCCCTCCATGCCGTAGTCTCCTCGCGGCGCGCGTACTCGAGGATCGGACCGCCAGCGGCGTGCCCGCGGTCCGATCCCACCGAAGCTACTGGTCGCCCGCCACATTCACACGAATGCGATACAGGCCGGTCCGGGCCGTCATGTAGAGCGTCCGCCGGTCGGCATCGCCCCACGCCACGTTGGCCGGGACCTCGTTCGGCTTGATCGTCCCGAGGTGCAGGCCGTCGGGCCGGATGACCCACACCCCGCCGGGACCGGTTGCCCAGAGGTTGCCCAGCTCGTCGATCTTCAGTCCGTCGGCGGAACCACTCTCCTCGGAGTCGCTGGCGTCGAGCAGCAGCTCGCCCTCTCCCAACGTGCCGTCCTCGGCCAGGGTGTACACGAACCACTGCCGGGTGCTGCTGTCCGCGACGTACAGGCGCGACTCGTCCGGCGAGAAGGCGATGCCGTTGGGTCCGGGCAGCTCGCTCAGGCGTGCGAGCTCGCCGTCGGGGCTCAGCCTGTAGATCCCGTTGACGTCCTGCGCCCGGTCCTCGGGACTCGGCAGTCCATACGCGGGATCGGTGAAATAAAGCGCGCCGTTCGAATGGTAGTCGAGATCGTTGGGGCTGTTCAGCCGCCCGCCCTCGTAGCTGTCGACCACCACGCTCCGCGTCCCGTCGGCCGACATGCGCGAGATCCGGCCGTTGAAATGCTCCGTGAAGACGATGTCGCCTTCCGGATCGACGATGATGCCGTTCGAGCCGACCAGGCGCCCCTCCTCGTGCTCGCCCTCGTAGACGGGGGCGAGGAAGTCGCTCACCGTGCCGTCCGGCTCCCACCTGACGATGCGGTTGCCGGGAATGTCGCTGAACAGCAGGAAGCCGCCGTCCCGATCGACCCAGGCGGGTCCCTCGGTAAAGCCGAACCCCTCGGCCAGATGCTCGATCACCGCGTCGGGCGGGACGAGCCGATCGAAGGATGGATCCAGACGCTCGATCGTGCCGGCGCTCGGCTCCGGCTCCGGCTCGGGGGCCGGCTCCGGCTCCGGAGCTGCACCGCATCCCACCATCAAGAAAACTGCAAGCAATGCCCACCTGCGCATGACGTGTCGCCTCCTGGGAATCATCCGTTTGCGTGTCTCTCTCCACAGCGTAGCACGCAGGGCGGCAGCGGACCGGCTTCGGCTGTGCGGCCTCCGCCGTTCCTCAACGACCAACCGCCACATCCTCCGTCGCTGACAGGTCCTGACAGCGGCAACCGTCAGTCTCGACTCCATCAGCCCGGTGGCCAATTCCGGTCATCGAGGCGATCAGGAGGTTTGGCCATGCTGAGACGGATTGTGATGCTCGGACTCGTAGGCGTGTTGGCGCTGCCCGGACTCGCCGCAGCGCAGTCGCAGCGGTCGATGATGCGCACTCTGAGTGGGGTCGGACTGATGGCGGGCGGCGTTGCCATCGCGTTCTGGGAACAGGATTGTCGAGTCGCAGGCGCCCTGAGCGAGGACCCGGCCGTATCGATCCAATTCGCCAACACTGTCGGTAGCGTCGGCGTCCTGTTCGATGACGCGCGCAGCCCCGTCTCCTCGAAGATGAGCGGTCGATGCCATCTGGACTGGACGGTGAACACCTACGTGGGACTGGAACTGTTCGGGCGACTCGCCAATCTGGAGAGCACCGGAGCCAGGCAGGCCAGCGATCTGCGCAGCGAGTTTCCCAAAGTGGACGATACCAGGGGGTCGGCCAGAGCGGAGGCCTACTGGCCCGCCGGCCGACTGTACGCAGGGATCGGCCTGGCTGCGGTCGGAGCGCTCCTCGCCACCGTGTGGGCCGACGTGCCGGACGTCTCACTGAGTATCGAGCGGGGCGGCGCCCGGTTCTCCAAGACCTTCGGATTCTGACGCGCGCGCCCGATAAGCAAGGCATGGACCGCCCGATTCGCCTGATGGAGATGCTCCAGCTTCTCGGTGGACGACGCTCGTGGCATCCGGCGGAGCTCGCCGAACGCTTCGGAATGTCCGAACGCAACATCTACCGCGACCTGCAGGCCCTGAGCCGTCTGTACGGCATCCCCGTGACGAACGACGAACATGGCTACCGCCTGCTCGAGGGCGCGACGCTTCGCAACCTTCCGCTGACGGCCACCGAGCGCGCGATGCTCACGCTCCTGCTGCGGCATCCGGCGCTCGGGGCCCTCTCGGACCTGACGGCGGGACTGGCTCGGAAGCTCGATGTCGCAACGCGGCAGTTGGAGGAGACACCCCAGGCGCTCACATTGGCGGGCCCCGAGCGATCCGGCAGAATCGCGGAAGGAATCCTCCGGCTGCTGGAGCTGGCGGCTCGCGAACGGACGCCGGTGTCACTGCTGTATCGCTCCCTGTGGAGCCGGCGGCAAGCGTGGCGCGGCCTGGACCCGTACGCAGTGTTCCATCGGGAGAACACCTGGTACCTGGTGGGACACTGCCACCAGCGCGACGAGCCTCGTACGTTCCGCCTCGATCGCATCGTGGAGGCCAAGCGGCTCGACGGCGCTTTCAATCGACCGCCGTTCGACCTCGATGCGTTCCTCCGGCAGACCTGGAGCGTATACCGCGGCCGCACCCTTCACGAGGTGATCATCCACTTCGATGCGTCATTGGCGCCGCTCATCCAGCAAGGGGCGCACCACCCCGGCGAGCGCATCAGGAAGCTCAAGAACGGACGGCTGCAGTACCGCGTCACGATCTCGCACCTGGACGAGATCGCCCGCTGGATCGTGGGATTCGCCGGAACCGCTCGCGCGGTCGGACCGCCGGCCCTCGTCGCGCGGGTCACCGAGATCGCCCACGGCGCGTACGAACGGCACCGGCCGGACGAACCGCCGGTAACGACCGCTACGGGAGCGCAAAGCAACCTGCCCGGCCTGCCGTCGCCCGGAGAGGCACCTTCCCGGCAACGCGACCTGATCTGACGCCGAGCGCCGGGCGCCCCAGCCGGCGGCAGAACACGCGGGCGCCGCGCGGCCTGCAAGCCACGGAGGCCGCGTCCGCCTCAATTCGTGCTGCAGCCCGACCATTCGCATCCGTCGGCGGGACGTTCTTCGCGCACACTGACAAGTTCTGACACAAGCAGGGTGCAGACTGCACCCATCCGGTCAACGACGCAAACAAGACGCCGGAAGAAGGCAACGTCATGCGCGCATGCCGCCGAACACGCTCCGTTCGGGCTCCGGTGGCGAGGCAAGCGTGAACGCGTCGCGCCTGCGTCCGACCTGGCAATCCGGTTGGTGACCAATTTCAGTCACCGCGATGTTCCCAAAGACAAGGAGACACTTCATGCGCGTTCGACTTTCGGCGGCAATGGTGGCGGTGTGGGGCTTATGCGCCTGCGCTTCATACTCTTCCCGGACTGTCCCGATCCTGGCTCCGGCCAGCTACGCGAATCAGGCCGCTATCGGCGACGTGGTGCTGGTGGCGGATCTGTACGACACGCAAAGGAAGTACGAGAGCGTGTTCGACACCGCGCCGAGCTACGAACGCGGGTTCCTGCCGATCAACGTGATCGTGTTCAACAACTCGGCGTCGGCCGTCACCGTCAATCCGGCGTACATCTCCTGCATGGCGACAACGGGAACGCCACACGCACCGGTACCGGCCGAGGCAGTTGCTGAAGAAGTACTGCGCAGCACCGTCGGAAGGTTCGCAGCCGGCGGCATCTTCGCCGGTAGTTCCAGCCAGGGCGCGAACAATGAGATCCGCGCGGATTTCGCCAACAAGCGCTTCGAGATCAGTCAGTTCGTGCCCGCGAACAGTCGCGCTCAGGGGTTCGTATTCTGCCCCAACGAGGAGCCGCTCCATGCCTTGTCCTTGCGGGTCGACGGCGTCGCCGACGCAGCTCAGGAGGTCGAACTGCCGTTTCCCGCAACCAGAGCGTATCCTCAATAGAGAGCGTATCCTCCAGTTGAGGACGCTCGACCCGGCTGCCCCAAGCGTAGTGGAAGGTAGCGCCGAGTCGGTGCCGAGTCCGAAGGAGCAGGGCCGTCGCGACGTCGATCGGGAGATGTACCGGCCCAAGGTGCAGGCGGGTCGCGTGGCGTTGCAGGAGCGGCAGGTGCGTGTCGACGAGCCGCTTCCGAGGCGGGAACGCCGGTCCTGGAGGCGTTGCCTGAACGGGAGCTGAGAGCCTGGACGTGCTGGCGGTTTACCTGTACGTGATCGTATTCCGGGACATGACGTGCTGGCGGCGGTAGGTGTGAGTGCCGAAACGACCACCTCATCAGCCAGTCGTCACGCGGGACCGGCCGTGCTCCTCTGGTTCCGCCGCGACCTCCGCCTGACGGACAATCCCGCGCTGAACTGGGCCGCTGGGACCGGCCGACCGGTGATCCCGGTGTTCGTGCTCGACGACGAGCAGCCCGGCATCCGCCCCCTGGGCGGCGCATCCCGCTGGTGGCTGCACGGGAGCCTGGATGCGTTGCGGACCGCGCTCCGGGCACTGGGCAGCCGCCTCATCCTGCGCCGGGGCGCGGCCGACGCGGTACTGGCGCAACTGGTCCGCGAGACCGGCGCCAAGGACATCGTCTGGAACCGGCTCTACGATCCCGACGCGGTCCTGCGCGACAAGGCAATCAAGGCCCGCTGCATCGAGAGCGGCGTGGCGGTGCAGTCCTTCAACGCCGGGCTCCTCTTCGAACCCTGGACCATCCGCACGGGACAAGGCAGTCCCTATCGGGTGTTCACACCCTTCTGGCGACGCTGTCTCCAGGACGGGTTCGACGGTCCGGGCGAGGGACCGTCGGCCGTGGCCGCCCCCACGATCTGGCCGAATGGGGACGAACTCGACGACTGGGGCCTGCGCTGCAGCACGCCCGACTGGGCGGCAGGTCTGCGCGCGGCGTGGCGGCCCGGAGAAGCAGGCGCACGCACGCGGCTCGACACCTTTCTCACCGAGGGCATCGAGGGCTACCACGAGGACCGCGACCTGCCCGGCGCGCAGGGCACCAGCCGGCTGTCGCCGCATCTGCACTTCGGCGAGATCGGCCCCCGGCAGGTGGCGGGCGCCCTGAAGCCGCTCCCGCAGGGACCGGGCAAGGACGCCTTTCTCCGGGAACTCGGCTGGCGGGAGTTCAGCCACCACCTGTTGCACCACAATCCGGGAATGGCGACGGCCAACCTGCGAAGCGAGTTCGACCGCATGCCCTGGCGGGAGGACCCCGCCGCGCTGCGGTGCTGGCAACGCGGCCGGACCGGCTACCCGCTCGTCGACGCCGGCATGCGCGAGCTGTGGGCGACCGGTTGGATGCACAACCGGGTGCGCATGGTCGCCGCCTCGTTCCTGACCAGGCATCTGCTGCTCGACTGGCGCCTGGGCGAGGACTGGTTCTGGGACACGCTGGTCGACGCCGACTGGGCCAACAACAGCGTCGGCTGGCAATGGGTGGCCGGCTGCGGCGCCGATGCGGCGCCTTATTTCCGCATCTTCAACCCCGTCGCGCAGTCACGCCGCTACGATCCGGCGGGTCGCTATCTGCGGGCATGGCTGCCGGAACTGGCGCGACTGCCGGACGACCTGCTCCACGCGCCCTGGAAGTCTCCGCCCGCAGCCCTGGAGGCGGCCGGCGTGCGGCTTGGAACGGACTATCCGCACCCCCTGGTGGACCATGCCGCCGCCCGCCGGCGGGCCCTCCACGCCTACCGCCGGCACGTCGCCGCCGACGAGCGCTGAAAACGGCGTGCGACCAACGGTGTACGTCCCGCTGTTTCCACGGGCGCAAACAACCGATATGATAAGCAGGTGGTGTAGAGTTGCTTTCGTTCTCGAGGCGGCCGCTCTATCGGACGATGCCGCCGCCGGAGGGATACGACGCATGAGAATGTTCACCATCACATACGACAGCGGTGGCCGGATCGCCACGGCGACCGTTCAGGGTACCGAGATCACGACCACGGACGAGAGTCTCTGCATCTGCGAGGACGGCACGCCGCTCGCGACCTTCCCGAAGCAGAGTGTCCTGCACGTCACCAGCAACAGTCCGGGCGACAACCGGCCGGCGCCCGCGGTGGACGAGCTCGGCATGCCCCTTCGAAGCCTCCACAACGCGCGCGTCGAGGGCCGGGAGGATTACTGGAGGCGCCTGCGGACCGCGCTCGACCCGACGCCGGCGCATGGGAGTGCCGATCGCGTCGTCGGTCGCAGGCCGACCACCGGCGGAAACCGGCGCGGGCACGTCGGCGGCGTGCACGCCGCCGGTCCGGGCGATGCCGTACCGTCGAGCGGCGCCCGCGCCAGGTAGCCCCACCGCCCTCCTTGCCGGGCGATCCCGGCCGGAACTGCCGGTTCGTCGTTCGCGGGCTCTCGCCCTCTTGATACCATCGCTTCGGAGACCCCGCCCGTTCGGAGGCGAGAGGCATGCAGAGAATCCCGACGGTCACGCTCCTCCTCGTGCTGGCGGCGTCGCTCACCGCCTGGGGGCCGCCGGCGAACAACGCGCGGCCCGCCGGTGAAGGCCACGCGCCCGCTGAAGTCGCCGTGGTGACTTCCGGCGGTCTGGCCGCGGCCTACGATGCGCTCGCCCCACGGTTCGAGGCCCGGACGGGCCTGCGGCTGGTCACCGCCTACGGGGCCTCCGGCGGCGGCGCTCCCGATTCGATCCCCGTGAGGCTGGAGCGCGGGGAACGCTTCGACCTTCTGATCATGTCGCAGGCCGGCCTGAGCGCACTTTCGGAGCGGGGTCTGGTCCGACCGGGCACACGGGTGGATCTGGCCAGCTCGTCGATCGGCATGGCGGTGCTCGAAGGCGCGCCGCTGCCGGACATCAGCACGCCGGAGGCGTTCGTGGCGACGCTGCTGGCGGCCGACTCCATCGGCTACTCGGCGAGCGTGAGCGGGACGTACGTCTCCACGGAGCTGTTCCCCAAGCTGGGGCTGGCCGAGCAGCTCGCGCCGAAGAGCCGGCGCATCGTCAGCGAACGCGTGGCGGCGGTCGTGGCGCGCGGCGAGGTCGAGATCGGCTTTCAGCAGGTCAGCGAGATCCTCTCCATCGAGGGCGCCGCGTACGCCGGCCCCATTCCGGACGAGTATCAGAGGGTTACCACGTTCTCGGCGGGAATCACGACGGACGCCGAGAATCCGGGCGGCGCACGGAAGCTCATCGACTTCCTGTTGTCGGAGGAGGCGGCGCCCACCATCGCCGAGACGGGTCTCGAGCCGGTAGCGGGCAGGGACTGAGAAACGGGTAGCCGCGAGTGGCGGTGAGGAGCCTGCAGTCTCGCCGGAGAGTCCTGGTCGTCTAATGTTCGACCGCGCCCGGGATGCAATGGTTCGAAACGCCGCCTTCACTTGGCTGCGGGCACAAGTCGACAGCCACGGCGACGTCTTGCCACGCGCACTGCTGGCCGAGGGGTTCACGTTGCACGGCGTCCGGGTACCTCTCGTCAGTCCGCAGGGCATCTTCAAGCCGCAGGTCCTGCACGACGCGCCGCTCTCCATCACGACCACGCCCGATGGGCCGTACGACGACGCCTTCGGTCCGAACGAATTGTTGCGCTATCGATATCGCGGCACTGACCCCGACCATTCCGACAACCGGCGTGTGCGCTTCGCGATGCAGGAGCGGCTGCCGCTCGTGTATTTTCACGGCCTGATGCCGGGCAGGTACGTCGCCGCCTGGCCGGTATTCGTCGTCGGCGACGATCGCCGCGGGCTGACGTTCACCATTGCGGCCGACGATACGCGTCACGTCTGGCCGTCCGCGCGCGGTCAGGCGGCACGCGACGACATGGAAAGCGCACGGCGGCGCTACACGACCGCGGCGGTTCGGCAACGGCTACACCAACGCGCGTTTCGAGAGCGCGTCCTCGCCGCCTACCGTCAGCAGTGTGCATTCTGCCGGTTCCGGCACGCGGAACTGCTGGACGCCGCTCATATCGTGCCCGACAGCGATGAGGGGGAACCCGTCGTAGCGAACGGCCTGGCGCTCTGCAAGCTCCATCACGCCGCCTTCGATCGGCACTTTCTCGGCGTCCGCCCCGACTACATTGTGCAGGTGCGTGCCGATTTGCTGGACGAGACGGACGGCCCCACGCTGGTACATGGAATCCAGGAACTGCATGGAACGCGCATCACCGTACCCAGAAAGCCGACTCAACGACCGGACCAGCACTCTCTGGAGATCCGCTACAACGCCTTCCGGCACGCGTGAACGGCCGTACCCTCCATCCGCCGACCACCGAATGGGGTTTGCTATACTCTGGCTTCAGTACCGATGGCTGACCTTCAAGACGTCCTGCGGGAGATCCGGGACGGGATCGCGCGGAACGCGTATCCCAACGAGACCGCAGTTCGGACCCAGATCGCACTAGTGTCCCAAGAAACTCGAGGCGGCTACCCGTAAGTTACAGAATGCAA
>VXME01000045.1 GCA_009861545.1 Acidobacteriota bacterium
GATCTGGGCGTGGTGGCGGCGGTGGCGTCGAGCCTGCGGGGGCGCGGGGTGCGGCCGGGCACCGCGGTGTTCGGCGAGGTGGGGCTGGGGGGCGAGCTGCGCGGGACGCCGCAGGCCGCGCTGCGCGTCCGCGAGGCGGCGCAGCTCGGCTTCACGCGCTGCGTCCTGCCCGCCGTGAACCGTGGCCGGGAGACGGCCGACGCCGGGTGCGAGACGGTCGGGGTCGAGACCGTCGAGGATGCCCTCGACGCGCTGCTGGCCGTGTCGTGAACGAAGCGGACGATGCCTTCCTTCCACTGGTGGCGGACGGTGTTCTGGCTGATTCCCGCCATCTCCGTCTACACCATCGTGCTCGGCGCAGTGTCGCTCGCATCGATGCTCGGCGATCGGCGGGGTCACGTGGCCCACGGGTGCGCACGGCTCTGGTCGCGGCTGATTCTCGTGACAACGGGCGTGCGGGTGCACGCAGCCGGAGGCGACCTCGTGGCGGCCGGCCGATCGTACGTGTTCGTGTCGAACCACCAGAGCATCTACGATTTCCCGGTCCTGATCACGTCGATTCCCTTCCAGCTTCGTATCCTCGCCAAGGCGTCGCTAGGCGCCTTTCCCGTGCTCGGTTGGCACCTGCGCTACACCGGGCATCTGCTCGTCGATCGGGCGCGGGCCGGTCGGGGCACGCTCAATCAGGTGGCCGCGATGATTCGCCGCGGGCACTCGCTCATCGTCTTTCCGGAAGGGACCCGGAGCCGGGACGGTCGCGTCGGTTCCTTCAAGAGAGGGCTGTTCCTGCTTGCGATAGACGCAGGGATTCCGGTGGTGCCGGTCGCGCTGACCGGCACGCGGCACGTCATGCGCAAGGGGATGTTGACGACGCGCCCCGGCGACGTCGGCCTTGTCCTGCACGCGCCGCTGCCGACCGAGGGACTCGTGCGCGGAGACGCGACAAGGCTGGCGGAGCGCGCGCGCGACATCATCGCGGCGACCGTCGCCGAGGTCGAGGCAGGGGGATCCTCTAGAATGCGCGGTGCGCGGATCGAGTAGGCCGCGCCGACTTCAGGCCCCCGGCGGCCGCACGGAGTCGACGCGGACGACTCCCGGGCCGGCCGAGCGACGACCCATGCGCGTAGCGGCGATCATCGCGGCGGGCGGGCGCGGCCTGCGCGCCGGCGGCGGCGTGCCCAAGCAGCTCCGTTCCATCGGCGGGCGCACGCTGCTGGAGCTCGCGCTGGCGCCGTTCGACCGCAGCGCGCGGGTCGGCGAGATCGTCGTGGTGCTGCCGCCGGCGCTGGCCGCGGATCCGCCGGTCGGGCTCCAGGCGGTGGAGACCCCCCTGCGAGTCGTCGTCGGCGGGCGGCGGCGCCAGGATTCGGTGGCGGCCGGCCTCGATGCCGTCGGAGACGCGGCCTCGCTGGTGCTGGTCCACGACGCGGCGCGCCCGTTCTGCAGCCGGGCGCTCATCGGCCGCGTCATCGACGCCGCGGCCGAGGCGGGGGCCGCCGTGCCGGCCGTCCAGGCGACCGATACGGTCAAGCAGAGCGCCGACGCCGGCGGACACGCCGTGGTGGCCGCGACGCTCCCGCGCGAGCGCATCCACCTGGCCCAGACGCCGCAGGGCTTCCGCGCGGACGTGTTGCGCGCCGCGGTCGCGCTCGGCCGGGGCGGGGTCGACGCGACGGACGAGGCGCTGCTGGCCGAACGGGCCGGGTACACGGTTCGGCTCGTCGAGGGGGACCCGGAGAACGTGAAGATTACGACCCCCGCGGATCTGGATCGCGCGGCCGGACGAGCGGCGCGGTCCGCGGCCGCGCCTGCCGCCGCCGTACGCCTGGGCATCGGCTACGACCTGCATCGGACCGTCGCCGGGAGACCGTTGATCCTCGGGGGGGTGCACGTGCCCCATGACCGGGGGCTGGACGGGCACTCGGACGCCGACGCGGTCTGTCATGCCCTGATCGACGCCATTCTGGGCGGCGCCGCGGCGGGCGACGTCGGGCAGCATTTTTCCAACCGCGATCCCCGCTGGAAGGGCGCGTCGAGCATCGATCTGCTGGAACGCGCCGTCGCCATCGTGCGCGAGCGCGGGTACGCGGTCGGCAACGCCGACATCGTGGTCATCGCCGAGCGCCCGCCCATCGGCCCGCACGCCGCCGCGATGCGGGAGCGGCTGGCGGCGGCGCTCGAGGTGGCGGTGGATGCCGTCAGCGTGAAGGCCAAGACGGGCGAGGGGGTGGACGCGGTGGGCCGCGGCGAGGCGATCGCGGTGCACGCGGCCGCCACGCTGGTGCGATGACGATCTTCGGCGTCAAGCCGGTGATCGAGGCGTTGCGCGCCGGGCGGGTCACGGCGCTGGCCGTGAGCGTGCGCCGCCGGCGCGGTCTGACGGAGCTGCTGGAGCTGGCGGACCGCCGCGGGGTGCGCCTGCGCCGGGTCGATCCCGCGGAGCTGGACCGCCTCGCGGGCGGGGCGGCGCACCAGGGCGTGGTCGCCACGGTGCGCGCGCTCGACACGTATGCGGTGGCGGACCTGGTCGCGGTCCGTACGCCGCCGCTCATCCTCGTCCTCGACGGTATCGAGGATCCGCGCAATCTGGGCGCCATCGCGCGCACGCTGGACGCCGCCGGCGGCTCGGGGCTCGTCGTGCCCGAGCGGCGGGCGGCCCCGGTCACCGGCGCGGCCGTCAAGGCCTCGGCGGGGGCGCTCGTGCACGTCCCTCTCGCGCCGGTGGTCAACCTGCCGCGGGCGCTCGGCGAGCTGAAGGCGGCCGGGGTCTGGACGATCGGACTCGAGGCCGAGGCCGACCAGTCGTTGTACGATCTGGACCTGCGCCTGCCGTCCGCAATCGTCATCGGCGGTGAGGGGCGCGGGCTGCACCGGCTGGTGCGCGAGCGCTGCGACTGGCGCGCGGCCCTGCCGATGCGCGGGCGGGTGTCGAGTCTCAACGCGTCGGTCGCCGCCGCCGTGGCCCTGTTCGAGGCCGTCCGCCAGCGGTCGGCCGCGGCGCCGGCCGGCTGAGGAAGCGGCCCGGAATCCCCGCGGCCCTTGCCGGAACGGGCGGATTCTGCTATCATCTCCAATTCGTCCGGCTGGCGTAGCTCAGTCCGGTAGAGCGGCTGATTTGTAATCAGCGGGTCGGGGGTTCGAATCCCTTCGCCAGCTCCACAGGCATTGAACACGCGATCCCAATCAACCCGGTCGAGGTGCAGTTCGGGTACAGGAGCGCCCGGGGAGACGGGTCCGGGCGATGAGCGAAATCGGCGAGGTTGCGGAGCGGTCAAACGCAACAGACTGTAAATCTGTCGCCCTAGCGGCTTCGGAGGTTCGAATCCTCCCCTCGCCACCAGGTCGAGCAGCGGGCGTAGTCGGACGGCGGCGCGGGCAACGGGTGCGCGGGAGTAACTCAGTGGTAGAGTCACAGCCTTCCAAGCTGTTGGTCGCGGGTTCGATCCCCGTCTCCCGCTCCAGCGCGCCGGCGGCTGCCCGCGCGCCGGATCGAGCGCGCCGCCGGGCCGGCGGACGAGCCGGGCGGGCCGGCTCCCGGAGTCGTGATCGAGCCGATGTAGCTCAGTGGTAGAGCGCGTCCTTGGTAAGGACGAGGTCACCGGTTCAAGCCCGGTCATCGGCTCCACCCCGGTCATGGAGGACAGCGAGCAGGCTCGTCTCGCACAGGAAACGTCATGGCGAAAGAGAAGTTCGACAGGTCGAAGCCGCACGTGAACATCGGTACGATCG
>VXME01000046.1 GCA_009861545.1 Acidobacteriota bacterium
GGTCCCGGTAACCTATTGAATCTATTGGAGTAATTCCTGGGACACTACTGGGTCGGCGCCGAAGCACGGAACACGACGGTTACCGCCCTGCTCGACAACCCGCGGATAGGCGTCGTGCAACTGGACCGGCGCGGGCGGATCATGGCGGTCAACGATCGCGCCGGCGGCATCCTGCGGCGTGGCGATGGGTTGGCAGATCGCAACGGAATGCTGCGCGCCCGCGCGCCGGAGGAACAGGTCCGTCTCGAGCGACTGGTGGGCGACGCGCTGCCGACTTCCGGCGCGGTCGCGGTCAGCGGCGCCATGCTGGTCCGCCGCTCGGCCGTGTCGCCGCCGTTCGCGGTGCACGTCAAGCCGGTGAGCGTCGCGCAACCGGACTACGGCGCGCGGCACGTCGCCGCGCTGGTGCTGATTGTCGAGCCGGCACACCACCAGCGTGTCGATCCGGGCCTGGTGGCCACGACCCTGGGTCTGACGCCCGGGGAGAGTCGGGTGGCGGTCTGGTTGGCGGAAGGCAAGAGCGTGCGGGACATGGCCGAGGCGACCGGACACACGCAAGGCGCCATCTACTGGCACCTGAAGGAGATCTACCGGAAGCAATCCATCTCGCGGCAGGTGGACCTGGTGCGGTTGGTGCTGTCGCTCGCCGAGTTCGGCGATCGGTCGGACCCCCCAATCCCCGGTGACGAGCGTCTCCGGCAACGCCGCCTTCCGCGGTAGTCCTGGCGGGCGACCTGATCCCCCACGGCGGTCTGCTCCGCCCGGATGGATCGGCCGTACCTGGTGGTCTGCACCGTTCTACGGCGCAGACTCCCCGGTCCGCGACAGGTCCCGATTCTTGATCGGCAGATTCCGGACCCGGATCCCCGTAGCGGCGAAGATGGCGTTGGTGACGGCCGGCGCCACCGGCGGCACGCCCGGCTCGCCGAGGCCGCCGAGGCGCTCGCCCGAGCGGATGAATGCCACCTGGACGTCGGGGGCGTCCACCATGCGGATCATCCGATGGTCGCCGAAGTTGCTCTCGACGACGCGGCCGCCCTCGATCGTGATCTCGCCGACCATGGCGGCGGAGAGACCGAAGACGACGCCGCCCTCGATCTGGGCCGCGGCGCCGTCGGTGTTGACCACGTCGCCGCAGTCGACGGCGGCATGGACGTTGCGGACGCGGAGCCTGCCTGCCGGTGAGACCGCCACGTGGGCCACCTGGGCGACGATGGAGCCGAAGCTCTCCGCGATGGCGATGCCCCGGCCTTCACCCTCCGGAAGCGGGCCGCCCCAGCCGGCCATCTCCGCCGCCCGGTCGAGCGCGGCGCGGAAACGGGGGTGCTCGTCCATCAGGTCGCGGCGGAACGCGTAGGGGTCTCGGCCTGCGGCGTGGGCCAGCTCGTCGATGAACGACTCCTTGAAGAAGCCGTGCTGCGAGTTGAGAACCGACCGCCACGCGCCCTCGCGGATGTGGTGTGCGACATTCCTCGCGTCGAACCGCTGGTCCGCGATGGCGTACGGCATGAACAGGGACTCGCGGTCGCCGCCCCCCGCGTAGTGGGCCCCGACGGCGAGCGGACGGCCGTCGGCATCGAGCGCACCCGCGTAGCGGCACATCGCGGCCGGCCGGTAGTAGTCGTGCTGGATGTCGTTCTCGCGGCTCCAGACCAGCTTGACCGGAACCGGCGACATCGCCTTCGCGATGCGCGCGGCGAGGTCGACGTAGTCGAAACAGAACGGGAGGCGGCGGCCGTAGCCTCCGCCGAGCATCAGGTTCGTGAGGTGGGCTCGATCCGTGTCGAAGTCCAGGGCGCTCGCCGCGACGGAGCGCGCGTTCAGCGGATCCTGGGTCCCCGCCCACACCTCGGCACGTTCACCCTCGACCCGCACGGTGCACGCCATCGGCTCCATCGTGGCGTGGGCGAGAAAGGGGACGCGGTAGTCGGCCGTGATGACCCTGGCGGCCTCCGCCGGCATCTGTGGGGCGGCGCCGAGTGCTTCGTCGAACGCCGCGAAGATGGACGCACTGGAGACGTCGCCGTGGCCGGCATCGTCGTACGCCGGCTCCAGTGCCGCGAGCGCCTTGCGGGCGCGCCAGTAGCTGTCGGCGACGACGGCGACCGCCTCCTCCAGTTCCACGACCGCCTCCACGCCGGGCATCGACTTCGCCGGCGCCGGGTCGACCGATATCAGCCTGCCGCCCTGCACCGGCGCGATGTCGACCGCCGCGTGGAGCATGCCGGGCAAGGTGAAGTCGATGCCGTAGCGAACGCCGCCGTCGACCTTCGGCGGGATGTCGAAGCGCGGCTTCGCGGTGCGCCGGATGGTGTAGGTGTCCGGATCCTTCAGCGCCGGGTTCGACGGGACCCCGATTGCCGCCGCGGCCCTCGCCAGCTCGCCGAAGCTCGCCCGCCGTCCGGTCGGCGCGTGCGCGACGTGGGACCGGGCCGCGGCGCACTCCGCGGCCGGGACGCCGAAGCGCTCCGCCGCCGCCGCGAGCAGCATCTCCCGCGCCGCCGCGCCCGCGATGCGCATGCCGTAGCCGGTGCCCCGCACCGCCAGCGACCCGCCGGTCGCCTGCGTGCCGAACCAGCGCGCGAGCCGGTAGGCGCCGTAGTCGACGGCGCGCCCCAGCGGCGCCGGCATCGACTCGCCCGTGAACGCGCGCAGCATGTAGGCGTTGGCGTACGCGTCGAGGGCGGGCGCCTCCTCGATGCGTACCCGTTCCCAGTCGGCCTCCATCTCTTCGGCCGCCATCATGGCGAGCCCGGTCTGCGGTCCCTGCCCCATCTCGCAGTGCGGAACCAGGATGGTGACGAAATTGTCGGGGGTGACCGTGATCCAGGTCGTCAGCTCGCCCTTGTCGATTGCATCCGCCGAGACGACGCCGTGGCGGCCCGGCGCGAACGCCACGCCGGCGACGCCGAGGACGAAACCGCCGCCCACGAGGCTCCCGGCACCGATGAAGGCGCGTCGCGTCCACTTACGCATCACGCTCCTCCTGCTTCTCGCCCTCCGCGATGGCGTGAATCGCGCGGCGCACGCGGACGAACGTGCCGCAGCGGCAGATGTTGGTGACGGAGGCTACGGAGACTCGAAGACGCGCGCGGCGTCGAACGTCAGGTCCGGCAGGAGGACCGACTGCACGGTCTCGTCACCGGAAGCAACCTGCGTTTCCCGGTAGGCGCCCTCTTCGAGCGCATGCACCTCGATCTGTCGGGCGACGGGATCGACAATCCAGTATTCGGGCACCCCGTAGCGTGCGAACAGCCACCGCTTCCGGCCCCGGTCCGTCGAGGTCGAGGAAGGCGACAGCACCTCCACCACGATGTCCGGCGCATGCCGGGTCACGGCATCGGGTTGCACCAGGCGGCGGCGCTCGGCGCGGAAGAACAGCACGTCAGGCTGGACGACATCGAACTCGTCCAACACGATGTCGAGCGGCGCGGTCAGCACCAGACCGCCGCGTCTCGCGATGTAGTCGTCCAGAATCCGGACGATCAACTGGTGACGAGGGAGCGGCGATGGAAGCACGACGAGCTCTCCTCCGTGGATCTCGTAGCGGCGCCCGTCATCCGGCATGCGCTCCAGGTCGGCGTAGCCGACACGCGGTTGCACGTCCTGCATGGGCGCCATGGTAGCACCCGCAACGAATGCGAAACTCGTGCCGCTCGAGTACCCCGGGGACCGGACCCTGGACGGCGTGCGGGTGGCGGGAACTGCGATCTCGCGCTGAAGTATCATCGCGAGGAATGCGAAGTTCGCTGCGATCATTGCGGGATTCCAACGGGCGTCGTCGCGTGGCCCGGGCGGGAGCCGACGGTGTGCGGCTCCGGGGAGGAACATCGTGAGAACAGGCAAGTTGCCGGCCTTGTGCATGGCGCTGTTGCTGTCGGGAACCTGGGTTCTCGCCGAACAGGAGGCAGGCGGATGCGAGCCGGTGGGCGACATCCGGTTCATCTGCGACCTGATCGGTCCGGAGGATCTCGCCGTCGTGCCCGGCGACGAGTGGGTCGTCGTGTCGGGCAACCAGGAAGGGGGCCGGATTCATCTGATCAACGTTGCCGACAAGACCACGTCCGTCCTCTTCCCGACGGCCGACCGGGCCGAGCGGCTCGATGCCGCGACCTATCCTTCGTGTCCGGGCCCCCTGGAGGCGGCGGAGCTGGATCAGGACGAGTTCAGGGCGCACGGCCTCTACCTGAAGCCGGGGGAGGGCGACGTGCATGCGCTGTACGTCGTGCACCACGGGCGGCGGGAGTCGATCGAGGTGTTCGAGCTCGACGCCGGCGCGATGCCGATGACGTTGGCGTGGGTCGGGTGCGCGGTGGCGCCGGAGGGCCTGCGCCTCAACTCGGTGGTGGCGCTTCCCGAGGGCGGCTTCGCGGCGACGAGCACCTCCACCGGAGACGTCTGGGAATGGAGCACCGCCGGCGGCTGGGCCGTGATTCCCGGAACCGACGACACGACGCCGAACGGCCTGGAGATCTCGCCCGACGGCCGCTGGCTGTACGTGGCCGGCTGGCGCGGCGAGAAGCTCACGCGGTTGTCGCGCGGGGGACCGCCCCGGCAGAAGGACGTGGTGCCCGTACCGTTCCGTCCGGACAACCTGCGGTACGTCGACGACGGCGCGCTGATTCTGGCCGCCGGGCACGGCAACTTCGGCACGCCGGAGGAGACGTCGAACGTCGCCTTCGTGGATCCCGAGACGCTGGAGGTGAGGCACATCTTCACGCACCCGCGCCTGGAGGGGTTCGCGTCGTCGACGGCGGCGATCCGCATCGCCGGTGAGATCTGGCTCGGGACGAACCGCGGCGGGATGGTGGCCTACTTCCCGGCGCCGGAATAGGGACCGGTCAGCCGCGCTCGTCGGTGGGACAGGACGGCAGCACGCGCCCGCCGGGAATGCAGTGCGCCGCACGGAGAACGGCGGGGGCCCGGCCGGAACAGAGGAGTTGGAAGCCATGAAGCGGTCTGTCTTCGTCGTCGCCGCCCTGTTCGTATCCGCTTCGATCTCGACCGCGCAGGAGCCGTCCGCCGGGGACGGCGTGCCGCAGTTCGCGCCGGTCACCTGGGAGCGCCTCGTCAACGCCGCCGACGAGCCGCACAACTGGCTGATGTACAACGGCACGCTCGACAGCAAGCGCTTTTCGCTTCTCGACCGGATCGACCGGACGAACGTCGCCGAGCTGGAGCTGAAGTGGGCCTACAACATCCGCCAGCTCGACCGGACGGAGACGACGCCGCTGGTGGTCGACGGCGTGATGTTCATCACCGAGTCGCCGAGCAACGTGACCGCTGTGGATGCAACCACGGGGCGGCCCTTCTGGCGCTACGAGCATCCACTGCCCGACGACCTCCGCATCTGCTGCGGGCGCAACAACCGCGGCGTCGCCATCCTGGGCGAAACGCTCTACATGAGCACGCTCGACGCGCACCTGGTCGCCATCGACGCGCGCACCGGCAACCTGGTGTGGGATGCCGAGGTGGCGGACTACCGGGGCGGCTACAGCAAGACCGCGGCGCCGCTCGTCGTCAAGGACCGGGTGGTGACCGGCATCGCCGGCGGGGAATTCGGCATACGGGGGTTCCTGGACTCGTACGACGCCGAGACCGGCGAGCTCGAATGGCGGACGTACACGATCCCGGGGCCGGACCATCCCGACAACGAGACCTGGTTGGGCGATTCGTGGCGCACGGGCGGCTCGCCGACCTGGATCACCGGTTCGTACGATCCGGATCTGAACCTGGTCTACTGGGGCACCGGCAACCCCGGCCCCGACTACGGCAGCGAGATGCGGCTGGGCGACAACCTGTACTCCGACTCGGTGCTCGCGCTCGACGGGGACACGGGCGAGATGCGCTGGTACTTCCAGTTCACGCCGCACGACGTCCACGACTGGGACGCCATCCAGATCCCGGTGCTCGCCGACATCGAGATGCCGGACGGGCCGCGGCGGGCCATGCTCTGGGCCAACCGCAACGGCTTCTACTACACGCTCGACCGCGAGACCGGCGAGTTTCTGCTCGGCAAGCCGTTCGCCCTGCTGACCTGGGCCGAGGGGCTCGACGAGAACGGCCGTCCGATCCGGGTGCCCGGCCTGTTCCCCTCGCCCGAAGGGACGGTGGTGGCGCCGACCGCGGGCGGCGCCACCAACTGGTGGTCGCCGGCGTTCAACCCGCGCACCGGGCTTCTCTACGTCAACTCGTTCGACGGCGAGGGCGAGTTCTTCCTGCGCGACGAGGAGTACGTCGAGGGCGAGCGCTACACCGGCGGGGGCGTGCAGTCGCCGCAGCCGATGGACAACTACCGGAGCGCCATCCGGGCGATCGAGCCGACCACCGGCGACATCCGCTGGGAGTTCGAGATGAAGCCGCGGGCCCGCTCCGGCGTGCTGGCCACGGCGGGCGAGCTCGTCTTCAGCGCGACCGTCGACGGCTACTTCTTCGCGCTCGACGCCGATACCGGCGAGGAGCTCTGGCACATCCCGCTCGGCGGCCCGGTCAACGCGAACCCGATGACCTACGCCGTCGACGGGCAGCAGTACGTGACGATGTCGGTGGGGAACACGGTCTACACGTTCGGCCTGGACGACTAGGAGGCTCGCATGAAGGCGTCAGTGCAGCGGTGTTCGATTCTCGGTGTGGTCGTCCTGGCGGCGGCCACCGTCGGCCTGCACGGCGCGTCGGCCGACCTGCCGGTGATGGACGGCGTGCCGACGGCCGAGCCCGAAGCGGTCGGCATGTCTTCCGGGCGCCTCGAGCGGCTCGATCGGGTGATGCGGGCCTACATCGACCGCGAGGAGGTGGCGGGCGTCGTCACCCTCGTCGCCCGGCGCGGCAAGGTGGTCAACTTCTCGGCGCAGGGCCATCGCGATGTCGAAGGCGGCAAGGCGATGACCCACGACACCATCTTCCGCATGGCGTCGATGACCAAGCCGATCGCCTCGGTGGCGCTGATGATGCTCTACGAGGAGGGGCGCTTCCAGCTCCGCGACCCCATCTCGAAGTGGCTGCCGGAGTTCGCGGACATGCAGGTGGCGATCCCCGCACCCGAGCAGGAGCGACTCACCGGGCGCTACAAGCTCGTTCCCGCCGCGCGGCCCATCACCGTGCAGCACGTGCTGACCCACACCGCGGGGCTGGCCAACACCTACCGCGGTCTGACCCAGCCCGAGTTCCAGGCGATGAACGCCGAGCGCAAGCCGCACGACACGGTGGGCGACATGGTGGAGCGGCTGGCGAAGCTGCCCCTCAACTTCCACCCGGGCGACCGCTGGGAGTACGGCCGGGCCACCGACGTGGTGGGGCGGCTGGTCGAGGTGATGTCGGGCAAGACACTGGATGCGTTCTTCCGCGAACGCATCTTCGGGCCGCTCGACATGCCGGACACGCACTTCTACCTGCCGAAGTCGAAGCTCGACCGGTTCGCCGCGCTCTACGGGCCGAACGACGACGGGAAGCGCGTTCTGACCGAGGCGCCGACCGCCGACAGCCGGTTCGTCCGCGAGCCGCACGTCTACTTCAGCGGCGCCGGCGGCCTGGTATCGACCGCGCGCGACTATTTCCGCTTCCACCAGATGATGCTGAACGGCGGCGAGCTCGACGGCGTGCGGATCCTGAGCCGCAAGACCATCGAGCTGATGACCGCCAACCACACCGGCGATTTCGGCATCTGGCTCGCCGGCCCCGGCTACGGCTTCGGTCTCGGCTACGCCGTCGTCACGGACCTCGGGCCGTCGGCGACACCGCGCTCGGAGGGCTCCTACTACTGGGGCGGCGCCTTCGGCACCATCTTCTGGGTGGACCCGTCGGAGGAGCTGATTGGCATCATGCTGACGCAGATGCGGCCGTACACGCACCTGCGCATCCGCGACGACTTGGCGACGATGACCTACCAGGCAATCGTCGATTGACGGCCTCGCCGCGATGTCGGATCGACGGTGCGTCAATCCGCGAGCAGCTCGCCGTCCCAGAGCGCGCGCAGGAAGTCCATCACCGGCAGAATGCGGATGCCGTCGATCACGCGGGCGGCGGACTCGCGGCAGACGACGATCCGGTGCTTCAGCGGCGTTTCTTCCGCGAGGCGCCGCAGGCCGGTCAGGTCCCGTTTCGTGACGGCGCCGGTCGCCTTGACCTCGATCGCGGCCGAATCGCCGACGACGAAATCGACCTCCGACCCGTCCGCGGTACGCCAGAAGGCGAGCGGCCGTGGGTCGCGAGCGTAGGCCAGCCACGCCCGCAGCTCGCAGAAGACGAGTTGCTCCAGTGCCGGGCCGAACGTCGGGCTGCCGGCTGCGATATGCGTGACGTCCGCCAGCACGTTGGCAACGCCGACATCGAAGAAGTACAGCTTGGCGTGGGACACCGGTTTGCGGCGGGCGCCGCCGGGTCTGAAGGGCCGGAGCAGCGTGGCCAGGAGCGTGTCCTCCAGAACCTGGAAATATTCGCGGACGGTACGGGCCGGCACCGCCGCGTCGGAGGCCAGACGTTCGAACACGATCGGCAGGCCGCGGCAGGCCGCCGCGGCCGTCAGGAAGCGGGAGAACGGCTCGATGCCGCGCACCAATCCCTCCGCCTGGATCTCGATCTGCAGGTAGCTCCCGCAGTAGGCGCGAAGGTCCTCGACGGGATCGGGCGAGAGGTAGATCGATGGTATGCCGCCGATGTTGATCGCCCGCATCAGGTCCCAGTCCGGCACCTCCGCGGAGACGAAGGGGAAGAGCGCGCGCGTGCGCGCCCGTCCCCCCAGCAGGTTTACGCCGCCGCGGCGCAGCTTGACGGGGCTGCTCGCGGCCATTACGAACCGCAGTCCGCGGCTCTCCATCAACTCGTGGACATCGTCGAGCAGGCTCGGGAGCTTCTGGACCTCGTCGATGATCACCGGACCCGTTCGAGGATCGCTCGCGGTCAACTCGGCGCGGAGCCTGCCGGGGTCGCGTGAGAGTCGCAGGAACACTTCGCCGTGGAGCAGGTTGAACCCTGGCGCATCCGGGAAGCACTGCCGGAGCCACGTGGTCTTGCCGGTCTGACGGGGTCCGAACAGGAACACCGAACGGGTCCGAAGATCCCCAGTCAGATCGAGACGACGCGGCAGCCCGAGGGCGTCGCTACGCACGGGAGCCATTGTAGCGCAACAGTAATGCGGAAAATACCTACTTTCCCACAGTTATTCTGCGGATAATCCTATCCCGGTTCCTCGTGGACCAGCATCTCGTTACTCCGGCGCCCCGCAGATCAGCGTTTCGCTACTCCAGCGCTTCGTAGACGAGCGTCTGGAACTCGCGCTCGAGGTCGTAGGCCGCGAACGGGTTGAGTTGCGTCCAGACCATCCCGATCAGCTCCGCCGCGGGATCGATCCAGAAGAAGGTGTTCGCGGCGCCGGCCCAGCGGAACACGCCGTCGTTGTCCGGCTCCGGCGAGGCGTCCGCGTCCACCACCACCGCGAAGCCCAGACCGAAGCCGTAGCCGGGGCTCAGAAAGGTCCCGAGCTGGATTGGCACCAGCGCGTCCGGCAGCCGGTTCGAGCGCATCGCCTGCACCGTTTCGGATTCGAGGATGCGCACGCCGCCGAGCTCCCCGTCCTGCAGCAGCATCTGCGCGAACCGGATGTAGTCGGAAGCGGTCGAGGCAAGTCCGCCGCCGCCCGACAGCCAGCGCGGCCGTTGCGTGTACTGGCCGTCGACCGGCGAGTCGATCACCTGCAGGGCGCCGTCCGGGCGCGCGTAATGGACGGTGAAGCGGTCGCGCTTGTCGGCGGGCACCACGAAGGCGGTATCGCTCATGTCGAGCGGATCGAAGATGCGCGCCTGCAGGAACGCGTCGAAGGGTTGCCCGGAGGCGACCTCGACCACGCGGCCGAGGATGTCGGTCGACACGCTGTAGTTCCACCGGTCGCCGGGGCTGGCCAACAGCGGCAGGTCCGCCACCCGCCGCGCGAAGTCGTCGAGGCCTTCCGCCTGCGTAAAGAAACCCGACTGGCCGTAGATCCGGTCCACCGGCGAATCGCCGAAGAACCCGTAGGTCAGGCCCGACGTGTGGGTGAGCAGGTGCTCCACGGTCATCGGCCGGGCCGGCGCCACGCGCTCGCCCGCATCGTTCAGCACGGTCACGTCGGCGAACGCGGGAATGAACTTCGAGACCGGGTCATCCAGCGCGACCGCGCCTTCCTCGACCAGGATCATCACCGCGACGCTGGTGAGCGGCTTCGTCATCGAGTAGATGCGGAAGATGTCGTCCGGCTCGAGGGGATCGCCGGCGGCGACGTCGCGCATGCCGGCGGTCTCCCAGTGGACGACCTGCCCGTGCCGGGCGACCATGGTCATGACGCCGGCCAGCCGTCCGTCGTCGACGTAGGCGTGCATGGCGGGACCGATGCGGGCGAGGCCCTCGGAGGACATCCCGGCGCTCTCGGGAACGGCCGCGGGGAGGCCGGCATCCGCCCGGAGAGCGGTCGCGCCGCCCGGCTCGCCCTGCGGATCGCCGGCGGCGGGCCGGCCGGCGGCGGTCGACGCGGTGAGCACGACGAGCAGGGCGGCGAATTGCGCGGGTCGGGGAATCATGGCGAGCCTCCTCTTGTCGGTCCGGCGACGGCGGCCGGGCACCGCCGTCTCGTCCGATGGTACTCGACCTCGGACGCCGGCCGGCGTCAGCCCCCGCACGGCTTCGTCGCCTGCGCGGGGTGCGACGGCAAGGCACGGGCGCGCCGCGATTTGACAACCGGCGCGCGGTAGCCGACTATCAGAGGGATGTCCGCGCCTCGGCGCGGCGGCATCCGGCGGGTCTGGGCGACGCCGGAGGCCGGGCGGGTTGGGACCCGCCGATGAAGGGTGTGCCCAAGCAAGGAGGTGATCCAGTGGACGACCAAAGTACGGGCTCTGCGGAGGTGGCGTCCTCGTAGGGACCTCCCGCGCTCCAACGGGTGGCGGGACGCCCCAATGATCGGGGTAACCCAACGCCACCATCGCAGAACCATCTTGGGGGGGCTCCGATCCGCATGGGTCGGGGCCCTTTCTTCATGTACGCGCTTCTACGCCCCGCCGCGCCGCCGTGCGTGCCGGGCTCCCCGGCGGCACGCGGGTGGTTGCCGCATCCCGTCTCGCCGGCAGGTGCGCGCCTCTACGCCAGCGTGCGATGATGTAGAGGCTCTTCGCCGCCCCGCATGGCGGCTCGGCGTGACCGGGCGGTGACTTGGAGGTCGACCCATGAAGCGGACGGTGCTCACTCTGAACCTGCTGGTGCTGGCTGCGGCCTTCGCCCTGGCGCGGCCCGCCGCGGCGAACGACAACTGGCCCCACTTCCGGGGTCCGACCCTGAACGCGGCGGTGGCCGACAACCCGGATCTGCCGGAGACGTGGAGCAGCACGGAGAATGTCGAGTGGGTCGCCGACATTCCCGGCCTCGGCTGGTCGAGTCCGGTGGTCTGGGGCGACCGCGTCTTTCTGACAACGGTGACCGCGGTGGGGGATTTCGAGCTGCCGAAGCCCGGGCTCTACGCACCTCGCGGACGACCGGAGCCGGTGCCGCTGGAGCACGACTGGCGCGTCTACTGCCTGGACCTGGAGACCGGGGCCGTCCTGTGGGAGCGCTCGGTGCGGCACGGCCGGCCCGGGTTTCCCCGCCACATGAAGAACACCTACGCGTCGGAGACGCCGACCACGGACGGGGAGCACGTCTACGTCCGCTTCGGCGACCTGGGTCTGTATGCCTTCGACATGGAGGGCAACGAGGTCTGGCAGGTCCTGATTCCCGATCGGCGCACGCGGTCCGAGTGGGGCTCCGCCTCGTCGCCGCTGGTGTACGGCGACAAGGTGATCATCCTCTACGACAACGAGGAGGAATCGTGGCTCGCCGCCCTCGACAAGCGGACCGGGGAGGAGCTGTGGCGCACGGCCCGCGACGAGGTGTCTACCTGGGCGACCCCCTACGTGTGGGAGAACGAGCTGCGCACCGAGATCGTCACCTCCGGCGTCAACCGCATCCGCTCGTACGATCTCGACGGACGGTTGCTGTGGTCGATGGACGGTCGGATGTCCTGGGCGGCCATCGCGACACCGTTCTCCAGCCACGGCCTCGTCTACGTCAACTCCGGCTACTTCCGTGACGAGCACCGCCCGGCCTACGCGATCCGCCCCGGCGCGAGCGGCGACATCACCCTCGCCGAGGGCGAGCGGTCGAACGCGTTCGTCGCGTGGTACCAGCCGCGCGCCGGCAACTACAACACGTCGCCGCTGATCTACGGCGACATCTACTACAGTCTGCTCGACCGCGGGTTCTTCGAGGCCTACGACGCGGTCAGCGGCGAGCCGGTCTACGGGCGCCAGCGGATCCGGGTGGGAGCCAGCTTCACGTCGTCGCCGTGGGCCTACAACGGCAAGATCTTCGCACTGAGCGAGCAGGGCGATACCTACGTGATCCGCGCCGGGCGCGAGTACGAGGTGATCGGCGTCAACAGCCTGGACGAGATGGCGATGGCGTCGCCGGCCGTCGCGGGGGATCGGCTGCTGATCCGCACCAACTCGAAGCTGTACAGCATCCGGAAGTAGTGGATGCCGTTTGCGGATTGCACGATCACCGAGGAGGAACGGTCATGGGGCCCAGCCGGAGAGAGTTCCTGAAGAGTGCCGGCGTCGCGGGCGCGGTGGCGGCGGCCGGCGGGTCGGTCCGACCGGCGGGCGCGGGAGCACAGACGCCATCGGGCCCTGCCGTGCTGCGGTCGATCGAGACCGACGTGCTGGAGATCGGCTACGAGGAGAGCGGCGACCCGGCCGGGTTCCCGATTGTCCTCCTGCACGGGTTCCCGTACGACATCCGATCGTGGGACGGCGTGGTGCCGCCGCTGGCCGAGGCCGGGTACCGCGTGCTCGTGCCCTACCTGCGCGGCTACGGCACGACCCGCTTTCTCGATCCCGACGCCCCGCGGATGGCCGAGCAGGCGGCGATAGCCCAGGACGTCTCGGATTTCGCCGATGCGCTGGGGCTGGAGCAGGTGGCGCTGGCCGGGTTCGACTGGGGCAATCGGGCGGCGTGCATTACTTCCATCCTGCATCCCGAGCGGGTGCGCGCGCAGGTCGCCATCGGCGGCTATTCGGTGCAGGACACCGTGTCCCCGTCGGCTCCGTCCCCGTCGGCGGCGGCCGAGGCCCGCCTCTGGTACCAGTGGTACTTCAACACCGAGCGGGGCAGGGCCGGCCTGGAAGCGAACCGCCACGCGATAGTGCGCTACCTGTGGGAGACCTGGTCGCCGACCTGGGAGTACACCGACGAGGCGTACAACCGCTCGGCCCCGGCCTTCGACAACCCGGATTTCGTCGACATCGTGATCCACTCCTACCGGCACCGCCACGGCTACGCGCCCGGCGAGGAGCGCTTCCTGGACGTCGAGCGACAGCTCGCCGAGCGGCCGCCGATCACCGTGCCGGCCATCGTGCTGCGCGGCAACGACAGCGGCTTCGGCCGGCCGTCGACCGACCCGACGGCCGATCGGGGCCGGTTCGTCAACCTCGTGGCGCGCCGCATCGTCGACGGCGCCGGACACGACCTGGCGCCGCAGCGGCCGGACGCCGTATCGTCGGCGCTGCTCGAGCTGCTCGCCTAGACCGTCGGCGTCGCCGCCTCGCGAAACGCCCGCGTAACCTGGGTCGGGCTATACTCGCCGTTTGTCACGAACCCTTGAAGGAGGATCCACATGAAGCGCGCATCGATTCTTGTTCTCAGTCTGCTGGTCGCGGGTTTCTTCGCCGTCCACTCGCCGGGCGTTTCCGGCCAGGAGGACTTCACGACCCTCTTCGACGGATCCAACCTGGACGCCTTCAATCCCATCGGCGACGCCAACTGGGAGATCGTCGACGGCGTCGTGCAGGCCGACAGCGGCAGCGGCTTCCTGGTGACGAAGGAGTCCTACGCCGACTTCCACCTGACTCTGGATTTCTGGGTGGACGAGCCGGCCAACAGCGGCATCTTCGTCCGGTGCGCCGACGCCATGAGCGTCAACGACCGCAACTCGTACGAGGTCAACATCTACGACACGCGCGCCGACCAGACCTACCGCACCGGCGGCATCGTCCACATCGCGGCGCCGAACAGCGTGGTGATGACTGGCGGACGGTGGAACAGCTACGACATCCGCGTGGAAGGCTCGCGCATCCTGGTGACGCTGAACGGCCTCCCGATGGTCGACGTCGAGGACACGCAGTTCGCCGACGGTCCGATCGCGCTGCAGTACGGGCTCGGCGTCGTGAAGTTCCGCAACGTGCGCGTCCGCGGGCTGTAGGGCATCGCGGATCGACGCGGGGGGAACGCCAGCGGCCGCGTGACGACCGCATGCTTCCCCCCGGGTCGCCTGTCGGGGTTGCGCTCGCCGCTCGCGGAGACGGTCTGCGGCCACGCCGACCACCGGCTGTCGGAGCAGCAAGGGCAGGACGAGCGGAGCCGGCCGCGTCCGGGGAGTGATCTCGCCGGGAACCGACGCCCGGACGCAGAAAGGTGACAACGATGAGCAGCCGGCAGACACGGCATCACATGTACGTCGCGCTCCAGGACGACAACAAGATCTCGATCTTCACGATGCATCCGTCCACCGGCGCCCTGAGCTGGCAGGAGGACGTGGCGATCGAGGGCGGTCCGGCGCCGCTGGCGCTCTCGCCCGACAAGCGCGTGCTCTACGTCGGCCGGCGCGGGAGCCAGGAGATCTCCAGCTACGGGGTCGATCAGCGGACCGGGAGCCTGTCGTTCCTGGGGACGACGCCGCTGCAGGGCGAGCCGGTCTACGTCTCCACCGACCGTACCGGGCGCTTCGTGCTCTCGGCCTACTACTACCAGAGCACGGCGGCGGTGCACGCGGTGAACGACGACGGCGTGGCCACCTTCCCGCCCGTCGAGTGGCGCTTCACGGCGCACGGGGCGCATGCGATCCTGACCGACCGGTCCAACCGGTTCGCCTACGTTCCGCACATCGCCAACCGCGGTCCGAACCGGATCGACCAGTTCCGCTTCGACGCGCAGACCGGCCGGCTGACGCCCGGCGACCCGCCCTTCCATGCTCCGGAGGAGTATCTCGGGCCGCGGGCGCTGGCGTTCCACCCGTTCCTCGACGTCGTCTACTTCTCGGACGAGCAGGGGAGCAGCGTGACCGCGTACGCGATCGCCCCGGACGAAGGAACGCTATCGCCGCTGCAGACCATCTCCACGCTGCCCGCGGGCTACACCGGGAACAACACCTGCTCGCAGATCCGCATCTCGTCCACCGGCGAGTTCCTGTTCGCGCCGAATCGCGGGCACAACAGCGTCGCGAGCTTTCGCGTCGACGACACCACGGGTCGGCTGACGGCGGCGGCCCGCGTTGGGACAGAGCCGGTCCCGCGCGCGTTCGGCCTCGATCCGGAAGGTCGCTTCCTGTTCGCGGCCGGGCAGCAGTCCGGACGGCTGGCGTCCTACGCCGTGGACCACGAGAGCGGCGATCTCACGCCGCTCGAGACCTACGAGGTGGGCAACAACCCGATGTGGGTCCTGATGACCACGCTGGACGGGTGAACGCGGCGGGAGCAGGCTGCTGCGACTGGAGTGCGAAGGGCGCTGGGGGTGGGATCCCGAGATCCCGAATGCGCCCAGCCGCAGCAGTTGACGGTGGCATGTGTATACGGTGGCGTGCAATGTGTGCGCACAGGTGGAGGAGGAGATGAGGATGCAGCCGTTCGGAAGACAGGTCGCGATGGCGGCGGCCGCTGCGCTGGCCCTGACGCTGGCAGCGGACGTGACGTCGGCGCAGGAAGCGGAAGTGTCGTATACCCCGGTCACGGACGAACGGCTCCGCGCCGGCGATCCGAGCGACTGGTTGATGTACCGCCGCACCTACGACAGCCAGGGCTACAGCCCGCTGGACCAGATCACGACGGAGAACGTGGCCGGCCTCGTGCCGGTGTGGACGATGTCCACCGGCGTGACCTCCGGCCACGAGGCGCCGCCGATCGTCAACGACGGCGTGATGTTCGTGACGACGCCGGAGGATCGCGTCATTGCCATCGACGCGCGGACCGGAGAGCAGCTCTGGATCTACAACCGGCAGTTCCCGGAGGGCATGGCCCACCCGCACCGCACGAACCGCGGCGTCGCGCTGTACGGCGACAAAGTGTTCTACACGACGCACGACGCGTTCGTGGTGGCGCTCGACGCGGTCTCGGGCGAGGTGGTCTGGGAGACGGCGGTCGCCGACTACCGGACCGGCTACTACATGACCATTGCGCCGCTGGTGGCCAACGGCAAGGTGCTGATCGGGCCCTCGGGCGGCGAGCGGGGCATCCGCGGCTTCGTGGCTGCGTACGATCCCGACACCGGCGAGGAAGTGTGGCGCACGCACACGATTCCGGAGCCGGGCGAGCCGGGCAGCGAGACGTGGCCGGGCGAGACCTGGCGCACCGGCGGCGCCTCGATCTGGATCACCGGCTCGTACGATCCGGAGCTCAACCTCACCTATTGGGGCACTGGCAACCCGGGCCCGTGGATCGGCGACCAGCGGCCCGGGGACAACCTCTACACCAACTCGGTGGTCGCGTTCGACGCCGATACGGGCGAGCTGAAGGGTTACCACCAGTACCACCACAACGGGTCGTGGGACTGGGACGAGGTCTCGGCGCCGCTGCTGATCGACGTCCCGCGCGACGGCCGCACCATTCCGACGCTGATCCATCCGGCGCGCAACGGCTACCTGTGGATGCTGGAGCGGAAGCCGGACTCCATCGGCTTCGTCGAGGCGCGGCCCTACGTGGACCAGAACGTGTTCACGGCGATCGACCCGGTGACGGGACGGCCGGAATACGACCTCGAGCGCAAGCCGGGCACGGGCAAGCCGGCCACCTTCTGCCCGTCGCTCTGGGGCGGCAAGGACTGGCCGCCGGCCGCCTACAGCCCGCAGACCGGATACCTCTACATCCCGGCCAACGAGAACCTCTGCTCGACCATGGTCGGCGTGGAGGTGGACTACGTGCCGGGCCGCGGCTTCACCGGCGCGTCGCAGACGGTGTTCGTGGTGGACGAGGCCGACCACATCGGCGAGATCCAGGCCTGGAACCTCGCGACCGGCGAGCAGGTCTGGACGCACGAGTTCGGGACGTCCCAGAACTGGGGGCCGATCCTCGCCACCGGCGGCGGCCTGATCTTCACCGGCGGCACCAACGACCGCTACTTCCGCGCCTTCGACGCCGAGACCGGCGACCTGCTCTGGGAGCAGCGCACCAACTCGGGGGTCATCGGCGTGCCGTCGTCCTACGAGATCGACGGCGTGCAGTACATCGCCGTGCAGTCCGGCTGGGGCGTCGACGCGGCGGGAATGCAGCGCGCCGTGAACGCCCACTTCGACGCCGAGAGGCTCGTGCCGCAGGGGGGCGTCATCTGGGTCTTCGCCCTGCCGCCGGATCGCCGCTGACGCTGCGGCCGATTCGGTCCGGTTGGGCCGGGCGGGGCAGCCTGCCCCGTCAATCGAGGTCGCCTGAGGCGGTCTTGCATGGACCGCCTCAGGCCGCTCCTCAGCCCTTCAGTCGGTTGACTATTCGCAGCGCGGCGATGGTTGCCACGCTGGCGTACAGGGCCGTCGACAGGCCGTCGAGGATGCCGTCCAGGTACATGCCCACCGTGGGGATGGCACTGAGCACGTCCGCGCCGGCTGCCGCCCCGACCGCCAGGACGACAATCAGGTAGGCCGACGCATCCTCGGCGTCGATCGCCACGTAGGCGTAGGCGAGGCCCAGCAGGACCAGCAGAATCCCCATAGCGCCGCCGGGGTTGGCGGCAGGTACCAAGGCCAGTATTGCCGCGAGGAGGGTCAGACCGACGATGACTCTGGTTGCCATTCTCTTCTCCTTTCAGGGAGCAGTACGACAGACCGTTGGTCGACGAGAGAGAGCGTGGTCGGGAAGCCGGCAAGAGGCGCTACCGGCGGGCCGGCTGCCGACGAGACAGGGTGAACGAGACGTTGCAGCAGCGACACTTGCGCGCTCACGTTCCCGATCTGCCGCCAGCACGCCCCATGAGACGTGCTGGCCGAACCCTACTTGCCGTAGACGTGGGGAGACAGTCTTTCGCGTTCACGCGCAGCGGTCAAGGAAAATCGTGATTGCGCGTGGAGGACTTCGGGAGGCGCGCGCCGCTCAGTACTCGCGGAAGATCCGCCGGATCTCGTCCAGGTCGCGGGTTCGGGTGAGCGCCAGCATCAGGAGAATGCGCGCCTTCTGCGGGTTCAGGGTGTCGCCGGCCACCATTTCCAGCCCGTCGTCCGCGGTGCGCGGCAGCACGCGCCCGCTCCCCACCCGGTTCGATCGCACGATGATCGGCCTCGCGCCGGCGGGCAGGGTGGTTACGCGTTCCAGCGTATCGCGTTCCCGGCGCGACATCCCGCCGGCGCCCGTGCCGGCCAGCACGATGCCGTCGACGCCGTCCTCGATCAGCGCCTCGATCAGCACCGGGTTCGCCTCCACGTACGAGTAGACGATGTCCACCCGCGGAAAAGCCTCGATGCCCGCGAGAGCGAACTCGGAATCGGCCGTATGACGTTTCGTCGGCGCCCGGTAGAACGACACCCGGTCACCGTCCACGTAGCCGAGAAGGCCGAGGTCCCGGGAGTTGAACGTCTCCAGCCGGTACGTGCTGGTCTTGGTGACGTCGCGGGCGGCGTTGACCTGGTCGTTCAAGACGACCAGCACTCCCTTGCCGCGCGCCTCGGGCGACGCTGCGGTGCGGACGGCGTTCAGCAGGTTCAGGGGACCGTCGGCGCTGATGGCCGTCGCCGGCCGCTGCGCGCCCACCAGCACGACCGGCCGGTCGTGGCGGACCGTCAGGTTGAGAAAGTAGGCCGTCTCTTCCAGCGTATTGGTGCCGTGGGTGATCACCACGCCGGCCGTGTCCGGCTCGTCGTTGAAGATCGCGTCGATGCGGCGGGCGAGCGTGAGCCAGTCGTCGAAGGTGATGTTGGGGCTGCCGACGTTGGCGACCTGCTCCACGCGGATGGTGGCGTGCCGGGCCAGGTCCGGCACCGCCGCGACGAGCTCCTCGCCCGAGAAAGCGCCCGCGCGGTACTCGGTCAGGCTGGTCGGCGACGCGCCGCCGCCGGAGATGGTGCCGCCGGTGGCGAGCACCCAGACCACCGGGGGGGCGCCTGGCGTTTCCTGGGCGCGCGCCGGTATGCCCGGGGTCGCGGCCAGCGCGACCAGAGCGACCGCGGCCATGAACCCGCGCTTCGGGGTTCGGCCGGTGTCCCATGCAGTGTCCCGCACCGGGCGCTCCGGCGAGGTGCGAAGCGCTGAAGCCAGGGCGCCGAAGACAGGATCGGATCGCTTACTCATCGGCCGCCTCCTGCGCCGGCAGCGCGAAAACGAAGAGGTTGTTGCCGTCGCTCGGGCGCATGTCGGGGGTCAGCCGCCGCAGGCCGGTGGTGTTCAGGGAGTCGCCGGTGCTCACGGCGACGAATTGCCGGCCGTCGACCGCGTAGGTGACCGGAAAGCCGGTGACCGGCGAGCCGAGGTTGATCTCCCACAACACCTCGCCGGACTCGTGATCGAACGCCTTGAAGCGGCCGTTGGCGTCGCCGCCGAAGATCAGGCCGCCGGCGGTGGCCACGAGCGACATGGTGAACGCTTCCTGAGCATGGGTCCAGACGGTCTTTCCGGTCTCGGCAGAGATGGCCTGGATCGTTCCGAGGTACTGCTCGCCGGGCGTCACCTCCGTCCGCACCGTCAGGGCGTACCAGCCGACCCCGGCCGACGCCAGCATCCGCCCGCACGTGTGGCGCAGCGGCATGTACATCAGGTTCGTCAGCGGACTGTACGCGCCCGCTTCCCAGTCCTTGCCGCCGTGCCAGGTGGGGCAGGCCATCACCTCCTGGCCTTCGCTCGTGAACACGACCTCGCCGTTCTCCGTCACCGCGCCGGTGGACCCGTCGATGTCGCTGATGACGTTCTGCGCGACGGTCGGCCGCGCCCACAAGAACTCGCCGGTCGCGCGGTCGAGGGTGTACACGACGCCGGTCTTGCCGGGTATGCCGGTCACCACCCGGCGGCGCTCGCCGGGTTGCAGACGCGGGTTGATCCAGGCAACGGCTGCCGGGTCCGGAGTGACGGCCGTGTCGACCAGGAGCCGCTCGAAGGGGTGATCGAGGTCCCAGTGGTCGTTCAGGTGCTGGTAGTACCAGACGATTTCGCCGGTCTCGGCGTCCAGAGCCAGCGTCGAGTTGTGGTAGAGGTGCGTGTTGGCGACCCCGCCGATGAGGAACTTCGGCGCCGGCGACGTGACCGACGTGCCGATGTAGACCAGGTTCAGCTCCGGGTCGTAGCTTGGCACCATCCAGGCGCCGACGTGGCGGCGCTCCTCGAACGGCACGCCGCCCCACGTCTCGTCCCCCGGCTCGCCCGGTCCCGGAATCAGCCGCCGGCGCCACAGCTCTGCGCCGGTCGCCGCGTCGTGGGCCGTGACGACGCAGGCGTTCGGGCCCGACTCCGGCTTGCAGCCCCGACCCGAGACGATCCTGCCGTCCGCGATGATCGGACCCGACGACTGGTGCGCCGGGAGCGTGCGGTAGTCGAGAATCTCGGTCTCCCAGACGAGCTCTCCCGTGAGGGCATCGAGCGCGAAGACGTAGTCGTCGGCGCTCGTGTCGATGATGAAGCGGTCGTGGATGGCGATGTTCCGGTTGGTGCGGGTCAGTCCCGGCACATGGTCGTCGAGGTCGTCGGGGTGGTCCCGACGGTGCTCCCAGACCAGGTCGCCGGTGCGCGCGTCGATCGCCTGGATGACGTCGCTCGGGTTCGGCATGTACAGCACGCCGCCATACACCAGGGGAGTGCCCTGTTGCATGCCGTCGTTCATCCCCCGGGACCAGACCATGCGGATCGAATCGACGTTCTCCCGGTTGATCTGGTCCAGCGGGCTGTAGCCCCAACTGTCGAGCGTCCGGCGCCACATCAGCCAGTCGCCCGGCGCCGGATCCTGCAGCATCGCATCCGTGACCGGGACGAAATCGCCGGTCGACGTCTGCGCGCCGGCCGCAGCCGGCGCCAGAGCGGTGGCGGTCAGCAGGAACAGAACGATCCGAACGGTGGCGAGCGGCCGTGCGTAGCGGTTCATGGAGACGCTCCTATCGGTTCCCGGCGGTGCTCCCGGCGCAACCCGACGCACCCGACGGTCCGATTCTACCTGTGCGCTCGTCGCCCTCGTCGATTGACTATGATCGGGCATGGCTCGCGCGGTACACGAGAGGGGCGCACCATGGCCGTAGCCGCAGAGCGGGAACGCGTCGCGGATGTCCAGCGGTACCGCTTCACCGTCGACGAGTTCGCACGGATGGGCGAAGCCGGGATCTTTGCCGAGGACGACCGGGTCGAGCTGATCGATGGAGAGATCGTCGCAATGACGCCGATTGGTGCGCTGCACGCAGGGGTCGTGAGCCGCCTGAACGAGCTGATCGTTGCACGCCTGGCCGGCAAGGCGTACGTAAGCATCCAGAATCCGGTTCGACTGGACCACCACACGGAACCGCAACCTGATCTCGTGGTGGCTCGGCGCCGGAATAGCTTCTATACCGATCGTCATCCCGAGCCCGGCGATATCTTCCTCGTCATCGAAGTGGCCGACTCGTCCCTACGCTACGACCGGCTGCAGAAGGTGCCTCGCTACGGCAGGGCCGGCATCCCCGAGACGTGGCTCGTGGACGTGGACGCCGTCACCATCACCGCGTATACCGGCCCCTGCCCGGATGGATACGCGAACCGGCAGGTGCGGCATCGTGGTGACGAGATCGTCGCGACCCGGGCGCCGGAGATTCGCTTTTCGGTCGATGACGTTTTTGCATACCTCGGGAGTTCTACTGCTCGAGACCGAACGGGCCGACGGAGTCGGACTCATTCCGGGACGGAGCACTCGCCGGCACTGATCGGCTTGGATGTCGGATTCTCGACACGGCCGACTTCCGGTGTGGCGAGGCTCGATGCAGACGGAGCACTGCGACTCGCCCTTGCGACTTCGACCTGGGCGAGCCGCAGCGTCGTAGTCGGGACGCAGCGAGCGGACATCGCTGCCATAGACGCGCCGTACACGACCGCGAAACCGGACGAGTTCCGGAGCTGTGAGCGCGTCTTCACACTGGGCAGGTTCCAGGGGCGATGCAAGCCGGGTCTCTCGCATGTTCGAGGGACCGGTCGGGAGCTCCGCGCCGCCGGATGGAAAACGGCCCAACAGCTGCGGCCCATGGTGGACCGGAAAGCCGTGGGTGCGGAGGTGAAGTTCCCACGGATCGAGGATTCCAACATCGTAGAGGCGTTCCCCAACGCCTATCTCGGCGTGTGCGTTTCCGACGATGCGTACGACCAGATGCCGAGGCTCCCACGTGGCCGGAAGTTCGACTGGCTGTTCGACCGCTGGGTGAAGGGAGGCCTGTTCGGACGGGTGGTCGAGAAGATCGCGTTGGAACAGCTTGCTGATCTGGAAGGCACGTTCAACCGCAACCGGCAACACGACGAGCGCGCTGCGCTCGTATGCTTGTTGACGGCGGCGGGGGTGTTTGCGGGGCACTACGCCGCGGTCGGCAACGAAGCAGGTGGCTACTTTTTTCTGCCGCCCTGGCACAGTTGGGCGACGTGGGCACGGGAGGAACTGGACCGGCAGCGGGCTCGCGAGCCGGGCCTCGAGGTGTGGATCAGCGGGAGCCGATACCACAACGAAGATCCTCTTCCTTGCGTGAGCAGCCGGCAGTCGATGAGGGGCGCACGATGGCCGTAGCCGCAGAGCGGGAACGCGTCGCGGACGTCCAGCGGTACCGCTTCACCGTCGAGGAGTTCGCACGGATGGGCGAAGCCGGGATCTTCACTGAGGACGACCGGGTGGAGCTGATCGATGGAGAGATCCTGGAAATGACGCCCATCGGCCCGTTGCACGCGTGGATCGTGGATCGCCTCAACGAACTGATCATGGGGCGTCTTGCCGGCCGGGTGCACGTACGGATCCAGAATCCGGTTCGCCTGGGAAGCCATACCGAGCCACAGCCCGACCTGGTGGTTGCACGCAGGAGCGGCGCCTATGCCGAGCGCCATCCCGAGCCGGACGACATTCTTCTCGTCATCGAGGTGGCCGACTCGTCCCTGCGCTACGACAGGCTCGAGAAGGTGCCGCGATACGGCAGGGCCGGCATCCCCGAGACGTGGCTGGTGGACGCCGAGGCGCGCACCGTAACCGTCTGCACCGGACCCGGCGCCGACGGTTATGCGCACCAGAACGTGCGGCGGCGCGGCGACAAGCTGACCGCGACCGGCGTGCCGGAGCTCGGATTTGCGATCGACGACGTCTTCGGCGAATGAACGGCGGCGCGCAAGGGGGCTCGGCGCGTCGAAGCGACGGCGCGCCGCGCCCGGCCGGCGGCGGCGAGCGGGGACGGACCGCCGAGTCTCTCCTCTGCCGGCTGTCCGGCGTGGGCGGACGCCCGGCGCGCCCGTCATTATTGATTCCACTTGCAGCCGACGAGAGATCGTCGGCCGGTGAGAGTGTCGAGGAGGACAACCGTGCGTTCCATGATGCCGAAGTCGACCGTCGCCGTCGTTGCCGCTCTGTTCATCCTGGCCGTCGCGGGCGGGACCACTGCCGGCGAACCGGGTTCGGCCGCCGAGTCGCAGTCCGCAGGGGACGATCGGCTCGAGCAGCTCAAGCAGGAGGTGCTCGCGGACATCGACGACCGCCGCGGCTTCATCCAGCGGATGGTCGACAGCCAGTTCAGCTTCGGCGAGCTGGGGTTCCAGGAGTTCGAGACCCAGCGCTACCTCACCGGGATCCTCGAGCGGGAGGGTTTCGAGATCGAGCTCGGGACGGCGGGAATGCCCAGCGCCTGGCTGGCGCGGTGGGGTTCGGGACGACCGGTGATCGCGCTCGGCAGCGACGTCGACGGCATCCCCAGGTCGTCGCAGACGCCTGGAGCGGCGTACCGCCAGCCGCAGATCGAGGGCGCCCCGAGCCACGGCGAGGGACACAACTCGGGACAGGCGGTCAACATCGCGGCGGCGCTCGCGGTGAAGGAGATCATGGAGCGGGAGGGGATTCCCGGCACGCTCCTCATCTGGCCCGGCATCGCCGAGGAGCAGCTCGGCGGCAAGGCGTTCTTCGTCCGGGCCGGCGTGTTCGACGACGTCGACCTGGTCCTCTACAGCCATGTCAGCGCCGCGATGACCACGGCCTGGGGCGACAGCCGCGGCAACGGGATGGTCTCGGTGGAGTACACCTTCGAAGGCGAATCCGCGCACGGGGCCGGCGATCCGTGGAACGGCCGCAGCGCGCTCGACGCGGTCGAGCTGATGAACATCGGCTGGAACTTCCGCCGCGAGCACCTGCGCATACAGCAGCGCTCGCACTACGTCATCAGCGACGGCGGCGACCAGCCGAACGTCGTGCCGTCGACCGCCAGCGTCTGGTACTTCTTCCGCGAGAGCGATTACGAGAACATCATGCGGATGTGGCGGATCGGAGACGCCATGGCCGAAGGCGCGGCGAAGATGACCGATACCACGGTCACGTCGCGGGTCCTCGGCGCCGCCTGGCCGCAGCACCACAACCGGGTGATCGCCGAGACGATGTTCAGCGCCATCCGGCGAGTCGGGATGCCCGACTGGTCGGAGGACGATCAGCGCTTCGCACGCGCCGTGCAGAAGATGATCGGCGTCGAGGAGCAGGGCCTGTTGACGGAGGCGCAGGAAGGTCTGGACGGCGCCGAGCGGATTCCCGACAACGAGCGGCGCGGCGGCGGCTCCGACGACATCGGCGACGTCTCGTGGGTCGTGCCGACCGCCACGCTGCGGTTCCCGTCCAACATCCCCGGCGGCCCGGGCCACAACTGGAACAAGAGCATCGCCATGGCCACGCCGATCGCGCACAAGGGGGCGACCGCCGGGGCCAAGGTGCAGGCGCTGACCCTGCTCGACTTCGTGCTCCGGCCGGAGCTTGTGCAGCAGGCGCGGGACTACTTCGAGAACCAGACGAAGGACCGGCAATACACCACGTTCCTGCGTCCGGAGGACGAGCCGGCGATCTGGCTGAACCGCGACATCATGGAGCGCTTCAAGCCGCAGCTCGAAGAGCTCTATTACGACGAGACGCGCTACGACACGTACCTGGAGCAGCTCGGCGTCGAGTACCCGCAGTTCGAGCCGCCGCAGGACTGAGCCTGATCCTTGCCGCGGGCCGGGCGGCTAACGGCGTCCCGGCCCGTAGAGCACCCGTCCGGGCCGGGCGCCCGTGTGCTCGCCGCCGTCCACGACCAGCGTGCCGTTGACCAGGACGTACTCGACGCCCACCGCGTACTGGTGGGGTTCCGGGAACGTCGCGCGGTCGATGACGCGGTCGGGATCGAAGACGGCGATGTCGGCGAAGAAGCCCTCCCGCAGCAATCCCCGGTCCTGCAGGCCGAGCCGCGCGGCGGTGGCGCCGCTCATCTTGCGCACCGCCTGCTCGAGCGTCAGCACGCCGCGCTCGCGCACGTAGCGGCCGAGCACGCGGGCGAACGTGCCGTACTCGCGCGGGTGGGGCACGCTGGCGCCGAAAACGGACACGCCGCCGTCCGAGCCGATGGCGGTGGCCGGGTGCTGCATGATGCGTTCGACGTCACGCTCGTCCATCGCGTGGTAGATGGCGCGCGCGCCGCCGCGCTCGACGATCTGCATGACCAGGTCGGCGGCGTTGGCCACCGTCACCTCGATCTCCCGCTCGGCGAGAATGTCGGCGAGGCTCTTGCCTTCCAGCGAGCGGTCCCATTCGCACAGGCCGATGACGATGTTCGCCGGGTCACCGCCGCCCCGGTCGTGCTCGATGCGGTAGACGATCTCCCCGCGGATGCGCCGGCGCGTCTCCGGATCCCGCAGCCGCGCGATCAGCTCCTGCGTTCCTCCCGCCTGCGCCCACTGCGGCACCACTGCGGTGATCCCCGTCTGGGAGGCCGTGTAGGGATACTGGTCTATCGTGATGTCGACCCCGCGCGCCCTCGCGGCGTCCACCAGCGCGAGGCTGTCCGCGCTGCGGCCCCACATGTCGCGGCTGATCGCCTTGTGGTGGGTCATCTGCACGGGGATGCCGGCCTCCTCGCCGATGCGGATCGTCTCCCGCACGGAATCGAGCAGAAGCAGGGCTTCGTCGCGCATGTGGGAAATGTAGATGCCGCCGTGCGCAGCGGCGACTTCGGAAAGGGCGATGACCTCCTCGGTCGAGGTGAAGCTGCCGGGAACGTAGAACAGCCCCGTGGACAGGCCGAACGCGCCCTCCGCCATCGCCTCGGCGACGAGCGCCCGCATCCGGTCGAGCTCGTCGCGAGTCGGATCGCGATCTTCGCTGCCCATGACCTCGCGGCGGATCGTCCCCTGGCCGGCGAAAATGCCCCAGTTCGGACTGATGCCGAGCTCCGCGATCTGGTCGAGGTGCTCGCCGACGGGCCACGGCGAGCTGCCGTCGTTGCCCTCGGTCAGCGTCGTGACGCCCTGCAGCAGGTAGTTGTCGGCTGTCGGCACGTCGAAGATGCCGCGCACCGCGTGGGTATGCGGATCGACGAACCCCGGCGCCACCACCAGCCCCTCGGCGTCGATGACGCGGTCCGCGGTCGCGTCCGGCAGGTGGCCGATGCGCGCGATCCGATCCCCGCTCACCGCGACGTCGGCGCGCACCCAGGGGTTCCCCGTGCCGTCGACCACCCGGCCGCCGCGGATGAGGAGGTCGAACGGTTCTTCCTCCTGCGCGGCGAGGGGCGTCGCCGACAGGGCCAGCGCGAGCGAAAGGCCGAGCCATGGGACGCATGTCGTCGTCAGTCGCTCTCGGTGCATGGTGGAGCTCCCGTGTATGAATCTGGATTGGTTCCGGCAGCGCAAGTATAGTTTCGCCGAGCGCCGCATCCGGTGCTCGGGGGGGGAAAACAGATGAGACGCAGCGCGTGCCTGGGAATTCTGACTCTGGTCGGCATCGTCCTGACCGTGGCGACCTACGAGGCGCGGCAGGAGCGCGTGGACCTCGAGGTCCAGACGGTCGCCCACAACCTCTACATGCTGGCCAACGCCTCGACGGTGCAGGGGATGGGCGGCGGCGGAAATACCGCGATCTGGGTCATGGCCGACGGGGTGGCGCTCGTCGACACCAAGATCAACGGCTACGGACAGGACATCATCCGTCACGTGGCCGGGATCACGGACAAGCCGATCACGACCGTCATCAACACCCACACGCACTTCGACCACAGCGGCGGCAACATCGAACTCCCCGACACGATCGACTTCGTGGTGCACGAGAACACCCGCGCACAGATGGCGCGGGACACCTGCGAGCCGGTGACCAACTGCGACGCGTTCAAGGGCGAGAACGCGAAGTACCTGCCGCAGACCACCTATTCCGACCGGATGTCGCTGTTTGCCGGGCCGGATCAGATCGACCTCTACCACTTCGGCCGCGGCCACACCGACGGCGACACCTTCATCGTCTTCAAGGCGGTGCGCACGATGCACACCGGCGACATGTTCCAGCGCAAGGGACTGCCGTTCATCGACGTCGCCAACGGCAACGGCAGCGCGACCGAGTTCGGCTCCACCTTGCTGAAGGCAGTGGCCGGCATCGCGGACGTCGACACGGTGATCCCGGGCCACAACCCGACGCCGGTCACCTGGGCGGAATTCGTCGACTTCAGCGGGTTCTACAACGACGTGGTGAGCAAGGCCCGGAACGGCAAGGCAGCCGGCCGGTCCGTGGACGACGCGGTCGCCGCCTACCGCGTGCCCGACGAGTACAGCGACTTCTCGGCGCCCGAGCAGAGCGTGCGGACGACCATGCAGTACGTCTACGACGGGCGGTAGGCGACATCCGGAAGCGCCCCGTCGCCACGCCTCGGTCGGAGCAGGCTCGGGCTCGCGTGGCGACGGGCGCCTTTCTGCGCGCGTCCGCGGCAGGGCGCCGGGCCGCATGACGCCAGGAGGCTACATGGAGACACTACACGGCATGGGCGTGCGTCTCGGCGCAGCGGCGGTGGTGCTGGCCGCCTCCGCGGCCGCCGGCCAGACCACCAACGACCCGTTCCCGGATCCCATTCCAAGGACCGACGGCGTCATCACGGTCGGCGTCGTCGAGTTCGCCGCTCTCCCGTTCCTGGAAGACCAGGCCCCGCGGATGATGCGGCTGGTCGACGAGCCGGGCATTGGACGGCTGTTCGTGAGCGACATGTGGGGGCTCGTCTACACCGTCAGCTACGACGGGGAGACCGTGACGCGCTATCTCGATCTGCGGGAGCCGCGCTGGGGGCTCGACGTCGAGGCGTCCCGCCGCGAGCGCGGGTTCCAGAGCTTCGCGGTGCACCCGCAGTTCGGGCGGCCGGGCACGCCGGGCTTCGGGAAGCTCTACACCTACACGGATAGCAGCAACACCGGGCCGGCGGCCGACTTCGAGCCGGACGGCGGTTCCGACGCGCAGGACACGATCCTGCTCGAGTGGACCGCGGCGGATCCGACGGCCGCGGTCTACGACGGCGGTCCGCCGCGCGAGCTGCTGCGCGTGGAGCAGCCGTTCCGCAACCACAACGGCGGACAGCTCGCCTTCAAGCCGCTCGCCGAACCCGGCGATCCGGACTTCGGCCTCCTCTACGTGGGATCGGCGGACGGCGGGAGCGGCGGAGACCCGCTGGACCTCTCTCAGAACCTCGGCTCGATCCTGGGCAAGGTCCTGCGCATCGACCCGCTCGGCACGAACAGCACGAACGGACAGTACGGCGTGCCCGCCGACAATCCGTTCGCCGGCGACGGCGACCCTGCCACGCTCGGCGAGATCTACGCCTACGGCGTTCGCAATCCGCAACGTTTCGCGTGGGACGAGCGGAACGGCAACCTGTTCCTGGCCGACATCGGCCAGAACATCGTCGAGGAGATCAGCCTCGTGCCCCGCGGCGGCAACCTCGGGTGGAACGACTGGGAGGGGAGCTTCCGGTGGATCAGCCGGCGCGCGGTCAGCCTGGTCGATCCGCGCGGCGAGGCGGGCCTGTCGTACCCGGTGGTGGAGTACGGCCAGCTCGATCCGCTCTTCCAGCCCAGCTCCATGGCCACCGGCCTGGTCGTCTACCGGGACGACGTCGTGCCGCAGCTCGAGAACCTGGTGCTGTTCGGGGACGGTCCCAGCGGCGAGGTCTTCTACTTCTCCGCCGACGACCTGCCCGCAGGAGGCCAGGATGCGATGCGCCGCGTCCTGTTCGACCACGGCGGCGAGACGAAGACGCTGCTGCAGATGATCCGGGAGAAGAACGTCAGCCAGGGGCGGACGCCGGCGACTCGTGCCGACGTGCGCGTGGACTCCGGCCCCGGCGGCCAGCTCTTCCTGCTGAACAAGCACGACGGCGTCATCCGCCGGCTGGTGCCGTAACGGAGAGGACGACGTGAGAAGCACACTGCTGCTCGCCCTGCTCGTGGGAAGCTGTTCGGTCTGGTGGGTCGGCTGCGGCGACGGCGAGGACGCGCCGGTGGCGCCGACCTCGATCGTTCCGGCCATCCCTGTCGAACCGGCGGGGCAGTGCCCCGCGTCGGCAACCTACGGCGTGACGTTCCGGGCCACCTGGGACGCGGCGTCCCACGGCGACTCGCCGCCGTTTCCATCCGGCGCCCATTTCTCCCGTGTGGTCGGAACGACGCACGTCGAGGAGGCCTCGTTCTGGAGCAGCGGCGGCATCGCGACCGACGGTATCGAGATCATGGCCGAGACCGGCGCCGTCGACGTGTTGTGCGACGAGGTGCAGGCGGAGGTCGGAAGCGGACGGGCGAACGGCTGCATCAGGGGACAAGAGGGCTCGTTCAGATCCCCGGGCACGGTCACGTTGTCCTTCGAGGCCGACGAGGGGTTCCCGTTCCTCACCCTGGTGTCGATGATCGCCCCGAGCCCCGACTGGTTCGTCGGCGTCGACGGGATCGGCCTGCGTGAAGGGGAATGCTGGGCGCCCCGAATCGAGATGGACCTCGCGGGCTACGACGCGGGAACGGACAGCGGAGCGACGTTCACCGCGCCCAACGCCGACGTCACCCCGCACGAGCCGATTGGACCGATCGACGACCTGCCCGCCGGGGTGCGGGAGGTGCCCTTCGCGACGCTGGTGCTGGAACGGGAAGACGGCGAATAGCCGTCTTCCCCGTCCCTTCCCGGATCCGAATCTAGAAGAGCGCCGTGGAGCGGCGCTGCCAGGGCTGCCTGCCCTTGTCCTGCGAGATTCCTTCCACGTTGCCGACGTAGGTCCCGGCCTGGGTCAGCACGTGGTGCAGGTCGTTGCCGACGCTGATGAACGGAAATCCCTTCTCGAGGAACTCGCCGACCCGGTCGGTGCCGAAGAGGAAGAGCCCGAGGATCACGTTGTTCTTCGCGGCGGCGGCGCGCAGGCGATCCGTCGCGTCGCGCAGCTCGTCCGAGAAGTACATGTCGGGGAACTGGTATTTCTCGTAGAGGCCGAGCGACATGCACAGGTCGTTCTGGCCGAGAAACAGCAGGTCCACTCCCGGCACGGCGGCGATCTCGTCGATGTTCCGGATGCAGTCGGCCGTCTCCACCTGCAGCGCAACGATCACGTTGTCGTTGGCGGCGCCGGCGTAGCCGAGCAGGCCTCCCTTGTTCATGCTGCGCTGCGGGAAGTAGACCGAGCGCGTGCCCGCCGTCGGGTAGCGGCAGCAGCTCACCGCCTGCCGCGCCTCCTCGGCGGTGTTGATGTACGGCACCAGCACCCCGTCCGCGCCCACGTCGAGCGACTGCTGGATGCCGCCCCGGTCGTGGCAGCCGGCGACGCGCACCAGAGACTTGGCCCCGCCGCTGGAGATCCCCGCGATCATCGCCGACAGCGTCTCGAAGCCCATCGGGCCGTGCTGGGAATCCACCAGCAGCCAGTCGTAGCCGCTGTGGGCGAGCTGCTCGGCCACGGTGGGGCTGTGCGCATTGAGGAACAGCCCCAGCTTGGGCATCCCCTCGCGCAGTTGCTGCTTGAACTCGACTCCGGTCAATACGTCATTCATCGTTCTGGAATCCTCCGCTGCCGCGCGTGGGTGTCGAGAGGCGTCGCGGCACGTTACGCGTGCAGTTTCTACAGGATCGTGGGACGCAGGGCAAGGGAGGGCTGTCCGCGGCAGGGATTGACCATGCTCGAATAGACTCATATTCTATTCGCCATGAGCACTACCGTGCACTTGCCCGTGGACCTGCTGGCGTCCGTCGATCGACAGGCGCGGGCTCTCGCGATGAGCCGAAACCGCTACATCATTCGTGCGCTGGAACGGGCGCTGGCAACCGAGACGGGGTGGAGCGCCGAGTTTCTCGAAGCGCTCGGGTCGGCGCGGGCCGATGTCGAGGGTCGACGAGAAATGGAGGACCTCCGGGTCGCGGTCGCGGCCGGCCGGACGCGCAAGGGGCCTCCGTTGTGAAGTACGTCCTGGATACCAACACGTTGTCCTTTGCGATGGGCGGCGACGCCACGGTGTGCGAGCGCATCGTGTCGCACGGTCGTACCGACGTGCTCCTGCCGCAACCGGTCATCGCCGAAATCCAGTACGGTCTGGCACGGCTGCGGAAGTCGAAGAAACGGGAACGACTGACCCGACGCTTCGGGGTGTTCCTCGGCGAGCTGACGCGAGCCGTCTGGACCGATGAGGTGAGCCGGGCGTTCGGCAGGATCAAGGCCCGACTGGAACGCGAAGGCATCCGAATCGAGGATCTGGACGTGGCGATTGCCGCCCACGCGCTGGCGCTGGATGCGACGCTGGTGAGCGACAACGTAGCGCACATGAGCCGCATCACGGATCTTCGAATAGAGAATTGGCGAACCCGGCCCGCCGACTTCAGCACATGATCGATTCCCCATCCAATCTGGCGGCCGATATCGAGGTGCACAACGCGATCCTGCGCGCGCGGTACCTCGACGGCCACAAGACGTACACCAGTCGCGAAGTCAGGGAATTGTCGGGATCGGCCACGCGGAATCCGTCCGAACCGGCGTCACGCTGGAAGCGCCACCGTCGCATCTTCGGCGTGCCGGTCGGCAACCAGGATCATTACCCGGCGTTCCAGTTTGCCGGGGGCCGGCCGAGACCCGAGCTCGCAAGAATCCTGGCGGTGCTTCCCGCCGGCATGTCACCGTGGCAGCTCGCGTTCTGGTTCGCGTCGAGCAACCGCTGGATCGAGGACGACACGGCACCGCAGGGAGCTCTCCACGACATCGACCGCGTACTCGCGGCCGCCGCCGATCTCGCATCCGACGACATCGGATAGTTTAGGCTGCCGAGTGGTCCCCGATCCGCCGGACCGGCTTGCGCCCGTTCCGCCGCTGGAGCGACTGCCGACTGCCCGCCGAAGGAATCTCATTGCCTCAGGGGAGCGCTAGCGCGATGAGCTCGGGCGGCGCCGCTTCGCTGCTCCCCGTGCCCACTGCGACCACGATGTACTGCTTGCCCTCGTGCAGATACGTGATCGGGTTGCCGTAGGGGATGGACGGCAGTTCGATCGAACCGAGGTAGTCGCCGTTGTCCTTGTGGTACGCCGTGATCGCCCTTGCCGAGGCGTTCTGATCCTCGACGTAGCGGGCTCCCGAGTTGACGACGAGCAGGGTCTTGGTGACCAGCGGGCCGCCGCCGTGCATGCCGCCGTGGCCGCCGAGCGCCGGCAGGTTCAGGTGCCGGATTGCCGGGTGGTTGCGTGGGCCGTCGCCGTGCGGCGCCATCCAGACGTGGTCGCCGGTGTTGAGGTCGATCGCGGTGACGCGCTTGTACGGCGGCTTGACGAGCGGGAGTCCCTGCGGGCCGGGCACCGCGACGGCCCACGGATCGGTGAAGTAGCCGACCGTGGCCGGCGGCGGGTACTCGACGAGCTCCACGGCGCGGAGGCGCGTCTGCGACGGGACGAACAGGCGGCCGGTCTCCGGATCGACGGCCGAGCCGGGCCAGTTGATGCCCCCGCCGGGACCGGGCGACTGGATGATCGGCTTCCCCTCGCCGCGCACCGGCGGCGGCGTGAAGATGGGACCGAGCTGGGCCCGGTCGGCGATGCGGATTGCCTCCTCCCGGATCGCCGGGGTGAAGTCGACGAGGTCGTCGATGGTGATTCCCTGCAGGTCAAACGCCGCGGGCTTCGTCGGGAACGGCTGCGTGGGGGAGTACCACTCGCCGGGCACGTTGCCCTGCGGCACGGGCCGCTCCTCGATCGGCCACACCGGCTCGCCCGTGACCCGGTCGAATACATAGGTGAAGGCTTGTTTGCTCGACTGCGCGATCGCCTTGATCTCGCGGCCGTCGACGGTGATGTCCAGCAGGTTGCCGGCGGTGGGGAAGTCGTAGTCCCAGAGGCCGTGATGCACGGCCTGGAAGTGCCAGACCCGCTCGCCGGTCTCGGCGTCGACCGCGATGATGCTCTCCGCGAAGAGGTTGTCGCCGGGGCGCATGCCGCCGTACCAGTCGTTCGTCGGGGTGCCGGTCGGCAGGTAGACGTAGCCCAGCTCCTCATCGACCGCCATCGTGCCCCAGACGTTGGAATGGCCGCTGTAGCGCCACGACTCGTCGTGCCAGGTGTCGGCGCCGAACTCCTCCCCCTGCGGGATGGTGTGGAAGATCCATTTCATCTCGCCCGTGCGCGCGTCGAAGCCGCGCACGTGGCCCGGGTCGGCCTCGCGCCGGGTGAGGCTGGTGTCCTGCACGATGCTGCCGACGATCACCGTGTCGCCGGCGATTGCGAGCGGCTGCGAGTGGGTGAAGCGGGAGCGGTCGATCCCGCGGCCGAGGGAGGTGCTCAGGTCCACGGCTCCGTCGGCGCCGAAGTCGGCGTACTGTTGGCCGGTTCGGGCATCGAGCGCCACGAGCAGCAGGTCGTGCGTCGCGATGAAGATGCGCGCGTCGTCGCTCGCGTCGTCCTCCCAGTAGGAGACGCCGCGATGCTGCCAACCCATGTTGGCGGGGCGGTCGAGCCGATCGTAGGTCTGCGGGTCGTACGACCAGATCAGCTCGCCCGTGCCCGCGTCGAGCGCCGCCACCTGCCCGAGCGACGTGCTGAGGTAGACGCGGCCGTCGATCATCAGCGACACCGACTTGAACGGGCCGGGTCGGACTTCCTCCCGTTCGCGGGTGACCTCGGTTTCGATCGACCTCCAGCGCCAGGCGATCTCCAGGTCGGTGAAGTTGGCCGGCGTGATCTGATCGAGCGGGGAGTACTTCGTGTTGGCGGCATCGTGGCCGAAGTGATGCCACTCCGTGTCGGCCTTCGACTGCGCCGCAGCCGGTCGGGGCGCGGCAAGCACGAGCCCCGCAAGCAGAATCGCGACGCCGGTGGACCAGTATCGAAGTCGTCGGCCTCGGACCATTGGAGTCCCTCCTGTGTGGCGTATTCGTACGGACGGCAGGGGCCGGCCCGGACGTCCCGCCGATCATATGACGCGAACGCCCGGCCGTGCGCCGAGACGGAGCCGCGCGGTGCGGGAGTATGGTAGTATTGCAACTATATGGCAAAGGTCACCTATTCTCTGGACGACGCCACGGTGCGCCGGATCCGCCGGGCGGCGGAGCGTTTGGGCAAGCCGCAGAGCCACGTCGTCCGCGAGGCGGTCGCCGTATACGACGCGCGAACCGACCGGTTGAGCGAGGCCGAGCGGCTGCGCATGCTCGGGGTGCTGGACCGCTGGCGTGAGGAACAGGCTCCGCGCTCCCGCGAGAGCGTCGAATCGGAGCTCAGGGAGATTCGTCTGTCCCGTCGCGAGTCATCCCTGCAGCGTGCCGTCCATGACGATCCATCTTGACACCTCCGCGCTCGTCGGGGCGCTCACCGGACCGCGTGTCGTCGCTGACCGCCTGTATGCGTTCATAGACCGGAGCCATCGGTTGCGGATCTCCTCGATCGTCCTCTACGAGTGGTTGCGCGGGCCGCGCACGGCCGGCGAGCTGCGCGTGCAGGAGGACCTCTTCCCGCGCGAGCACGCTGTCCCGTTCGATCCCGAGGCCGCGGCCGAGGCCGCCGCCCTGTACACGCGACTGCCGCGCCCGCGCGGTCGGGACCTCGACCTCGCCATCGCCGCCTGCGCCCTGGTCGACGAGGCGGCGCTCTGGACGCTGAACCCGAAGGACTTCAGCGACGTACCCGGCCTCGAACTCGCCTGAGTCACCCTGCCGCGCAGAGTCGCCGCGCCAGCCGCTGGAACTCCGCCGCGAGGGTCCGCGTCACCGGCCCCGGCCGCCCTTCGCCGACGGGCTGCCCATCGACGCGGGTGACCGCGAGAACCTCCCGGGTGGTGCTCGTCACGAACAGCTCGTCGGCGGTGTCGAGGTCGGCCGGCCGCAACGTTTCTTCCCGCACGGGAACGCCGGCGGACCTGCCCACCTCGAAGACGAAGTTGCGGGTGACGCCTTCCAGGATGCCGGCGTCGACGGGCGGCGTGAGTGCGGCGCCGCCGCGGACGAGAAAGACGTTCGACTGCGCGCACTCGGCCAGCTCTCCGCGATGGTTGCACATCAGGGCCTCGGAGGCCCCGGCGCGCAGCGCCTCCTGCATGGCGAGGGCATTGTTGAGGAGGTTGTTCGACTTGATGCGCGGGTCGAGGGCCGCGGGGTGGTTGCGCATGATGGACGACCGTACGATGCCGATGCCGCGCGCCGCGACCTCGGGCGGCGTCTCCCGGTGCGGCCGGATGATGACCACGACCGTGGGCGCGGGGCAGTTCGCGAGGTCGTAACTGAGCTCGCCGGCCCCGCGGGTCAGCAGCAGCCGGATGCTGCGCTCGCCGGGCGCATCGACGGCCTGCATGGTGGCCAGGATGCGGGCCCTGAACGCCGTGTCGTCGAGCGGCGGCTGCAACGCGATGCGCTCCGCCGACGCGCGCAGTCGCGCGAGGTGGCGGTCGAGCAGGAACGGCTGGAGGTTGTAGGTGCGCAGCGTCTCGTAGACCCCCTCGCCGAACAGAAACCCGCGATCCAGGACCGGGACGCCGGCGCTCTCGCCGTCGCCGAGGCGTCCGTTGACGTCGATGGCTATGTGCATGGTCGCTGATTATCGCCTGTCGGCGTTTCCGCCGGGGGCGCGGGCCGCGCGGGACCGCCGCCTTGTCGGGACGGCCGTGCGGCGCGATGCGGGGCCGTGGCGACACCGGATAGGATCGCCGGGATGCGCATCCTCACCCCGGCGCAGATGCGCGACGCAGAGCGCCGCACGATAGACGACCACCAGGTACCGTCGCTGCACCTGATGGAGCGCGCCGGGGAAGAGGTCGTCGCCGCCATCGAGGCGCACGTGGCGAGCCGGCCCGGCGAGGCGACGGTTCTGTGTGGCCGCGGGAACAACGGCGGCGACGGCTGGGTGGCGGCCCGGCTGATCCGGCAGCGCGGGTGGAACGTGGCCGGGCTCCTGTTCGCGCGGGTGGACGAGGTGGCCGGCGACGCCCGTGTCAATCTGGAGCGGGCACGGGAGGCCGGCGTTCCGGTCGCGGAGGTGCTGGACGACGTCGCCTGGGATCCGTACCGGCGACGGCTGGGGGCCGGCGGCCTCGTCGTGGACGCGCTCTTCGGGACCGGGTTGAAACGCCCGCTGGACGGGTTGCTCGCCACCGTCGCGAACGACGTCAACGCCGCGGGCGGTCCGGTGGTGGCGATAGATCTTCCGTCCGGGTTGCTCGCCGACCTGTCGCGCCCGTCGGGGCCGTGCCCGAGTGCGACGCTCACCGTCACGCTCGGCGCGCCGAAGCTGGCCCTCGCCCTGCGACCGGAACCGGCCGGCCGGGTGGTGGTGGCGGACATCGGTATCCCGGCCGGCGTGATCGCGACCCTGGAAGGTCCGCGCATCGAGTTGCTCACGGCCGAAGCGATTCGTTCCTCGATACCGGTTCGTCCGGCGGAGTCGCACAAGGGCGACTACGGGCGGGTCGCGATCGTGGCGGGCTCGCGCGGGCGGACCGGTGCGGCGCGGCTGGCCGGGCTCGGCGCGCTGCGGGCGGGCGCGGGCCTGGTGACGGTGGCGGGGCCGGCGTCGTGCCGGGAGATGATCGCCGGCGAGCCGGAGTACATGACCCTGGATCTGCCGGACGCGGCGGGGGTGGTCACCGGGGCCGGACTGGCGGCCCTGCTGGCGGGCTCGTTCGACGTCGTGGCGGCCGGACCGGGCCTGGCGACGGGGCCGGGATGCCGTGCGATCGTGCACGGGCTGCTCGATCGTGCCGGGCGGGGACCGCTCGTGCTGGACGCCGACGCGCTGACCGTCTGCGCCGAGGATCCCGGCCGCCTGCGCGGCCGTCCGGAAGCGCCGGTCGTCATCACGCCGCATCCGGGCGAGATGGCGCGGCTGTCGGGCGCCACGGTCGACGACGTTCAGCGGGACCGGATAGGGGCAGCGCACGGGCTCGCTACCTCCCACGGCGTCCATGTGGTGCTCAAGGGCGCCCGGACCGTGATCGCCCGCGCCGACGGCGGGGTGCTCATCAACACCACCGGCAACCCGGGGATGGCCACGGGCGGCAGCGGCGACGTGCTGACCGGCGTCGTGGCGGCCTGGCTGGCGCAGGTGGAGGACGTCGGTGCGGCCGTCGCGCTGGCCGTGCACCTCCATGGTCTGGCCGGTGACCTGGCCGCGGCGGAAATGGGCGAGACCGGCGTGATCGCACGGGACATCGCGTACCATCTCGGCCGGGCGGTCGAGAAGCTGACCGGGAAGGACGACGACCGGTGACGACGACGCACGCCAGCCGCTCCGAGGCGGACACGATGCGCATCGCCCGCGATCTGGCCACCGTCCTGGAGCGGGCGCCGTCCGCCGTGCTCCTGTACGGCGATCTCGGGACGGGCAAGACGGCCTTCGTGCGCGGGCTGGTGGAAGGCGCCGGCGGCTGCCCGGACGAGGTCAGCAGCCCGACGTTCGTACTGATGCAGGAGTATCCCGGCCGCCGGCTCGTCCACCACGTCGACCTCTACCGCCTGGGCGGCGAAGACGTCGCGGATCTGGAGCCGCTGCTGGACGAGATGCTCGCCGCCGACGCCATCGTCGCCATCGAGTGGGCCGACCGGCTTCGCAGCCTGCCCGAAGCCGCCGTGCGCGTGCGCATCACCGACCGGGGCGGAGACGACCGCGAGATCACCGTGGACGGACCGGTGCCGCCGTGACGCGGCGCAGACTCCTGGGGCGGCGGGGGCCGGGACCGTACGCGGCGCGTTGCGACGGGTTCGGCCGGCGCTACTCGCTCTGGTAGTTCGGGGCTTCCTTCGTGATGACCACGTCGTGGACGTGGCTCTCTCGTACCCCGGCCGGCGTGATGCGAACCAGCTCCGCGTCGCGCCGGAGCGCGTCCAGGTTCGGCGCTCCGCAGTACCCCATGCCGGCCCGCAGCCCGCCCTCCAACTGGTGGATCATCGTCGCGACGCTGCCCTTGTAGGGGACACGTCCCTCTATGCCCTCGGGCACGAGCTTCTGCTCACTATCCTCGGGCCGGGACAGATCGAACTCCTCCTGGAAGTAGCGATCCGTGCCGCCGCCGCGCATCGCCCCGAGGGAGCCCATCCCGCGATAGTCCTTGAAGCTGCGGCCCTGGTAGAGGACGAGCTCGCCCGGGCTCTCGTCGGTGCCCGCGAACAGGCTGCCCATCATGACCGCGCTGGCGCCGACCGCCAGCGCCTTCGTGATGTCGCCCGAATAGCGGATCCCGCCGTCGGCGATGACCGGAACGTCGTACTTCGCCGCGGCAGCGGCGCACTCGGCGACCGCAGTGACCATCGGGACCCCGATGCCGGCGATGATCCGGGTCGTGCAGATGGAGCCGGAGCCGATGCCGACCTTGACGGCGTCCACCCCCGCCTCGGCCAGCGCGCGCACCCCGCCCGCGGTCGCGACGTTGCCGGCGATGAGATCCACCGACGGAAACGCCTGCCGCAGTCGGGCCGCCGCGTCGATCACGTTCTGGGAATGCCCGTGCGCGCTGTCGAGGACGAGCACGTCGACATTGGCGGCGACGAGCGCCTCGGCCCGCTCGAGGGCGTCGGCGGCGATGCCGACGGCCGCCCCGACCCGCAGGCGGCCGAGCGAGTCCTTGCACGCGTTGGGATACTTGATCGCCTTTTGGATGTCCTTGACGGTGATCAGACCGCGCAGGTTGAACTGCTGGTCGACGACGAGGAGCTTCTCGACGCGGTGCTGATGCAGGATGTCCTTCGCCTGCGCGAGCGTCGTGCCGACCGGCACGGTGATGAGCTTCTCGCGCGTCATCACCTCCGAGATGGGACGCTGGACGTCGCCGTGGAACCGCAGGTCGCGGTTCGTCAGTATTCCGACCAGGCGCCCCTCGTTGCGCCCGTCGGCCGTGATCGGCACGCCCGAAATCCGGTACTTCCGCATCAACTCGAGCGCCTGCGAGACCCGTGCTTCCGGCGAGAGCGTGATTGGATTGACGATCATCCCGCTCTCCGAGCGCTTTACCCGGTCCACTTCCGATGCCTGCGCCTGGACGTCGAGGTTCTTGTGGACTATCCCGATGCCGCCGAGCTGCGCCATCGCGATCGCCATCCGTGACTCCGTTACGGTGTCCATGGCCGCGCTGAGGAGCGGCAGGTTCAGGGGAATGCGCCGCGTCAGACGCGTGCCGACGTCCACCTCGCGCGGCAGGGAGGTCGAGTGGCGCGGGCGGAGCAGGACGTCGTCGAACGTCAACGCCGTCTCGACGGTGGCGCTGGTCAGCCGCTCGGTGGATGTCTCGATCTTGACTGTCATGCTGCACCCGCCGTTCACGCTCCGCAACACTTCTTGTACTTCTTGCCGCTGCCGCATGGACACGGCTGGTTGCGTCCGACCTTCGGCACGTTGCGGCGTACCGTCTTGACGCGGACGTCGTCGCCGCCCGTGCGAGCCGGTCGGGGGGCGCCGCCGGCCGCTGCGCCGGGGAAGGCCGGCGCCCGCTGGCCCGGATCGTTGAACGACAGCGGGGTCGCCTGCCGGGCCGGAACCGGGGAAGGCCGGTTGCCGTTGCCGTCACCGTCTCGCACCACGGGCCGCAGTCGCCAGAGATAACGCAGCGTCTCTTCGTCGATCCGCTGCTTCATCGCCTGGAACATCGTGAAGCTCTCGCGTTTGTACTCGACGAGCGGGTTGCGCTGGCCGTACCCGCGCAGGCCGATCCCCTCCTTGAGGTGGTCGAGGCCGTACAGGTGGTCCTTCCACTGCGAATCGACCACCTGCAGCATCAGGTCGCGCTCCACGCGCCGCAGCACGCCGCCGTCGAGCGCCGACGTTCTCTCCTCGTAGTGGCCCCGCGCCATCGACCAGAGCGCCTCGTGCATCTCGTCGGGGCTCTTGTCGTCGAGCTCTATCGCGTCGAGCTCGTCGGGATCGAGGCCGAACAGCTCCTCGACGCTCTGCCGGAGGGCGGTCAGATCCCACTCGTCCGGATCGACATCCCGCCCGCAGTGGGTCTGGACGGCCTCGTCGATCGCGCCCTCGCCCAGGGTCAGGACGTACTCGTGGGTATCGATCTCCTCGTCCTCCTCGATGATGATCGTGCCTTCGAGCAGCTCCCGGCGCAGCGCGTAGACGTTCTCGCGCTGCTTGTTCATCACGTCGTCGTACTCGAGCAGGTGCTTGCGGACGGAGAAGTTCTGCGCCTCCACCTGCTTCTGCGCGCGTTCGATGGCCTTGGTTACCATGCCGTGCTCGATCGGCACGCCCTCTTCCATCCCGAGACGGTCCATCAACCCCTGAATGCGATCCGACCCGAAGATCCGCATCAGGTCGTCCTCCAGCGACAGGTAGAAGCGCGACGACCCGGGGTCTCCCTGCCGTCCGGCGCGCCCGCGGAGCTGGTTGTCGATGCGTCGCGCCTCGTGCCGCTCGGTGCCGATGATGTGCAGCCCGCCCGCCTCGACGACGGCCTCGTGATCGGCCTGGGTCTGCGCCACGTGCCGGGCCTGGAGGCGATCCCAGTCCGCGCGCGGCACCCGATGGAAGCCGTCGTGCGAGAAATAGACGAACTCCTCGTCGTCGACGAACTTCTCCTCGCCCTCCGGCAGCCGCTCGGCCGCCTCGTCGGCCAGCGCCTGCCGGCGCGCCATGTGGTCGGGATTGCCGCCGAGCAGGATGTCGGTGCCGCGTCCTGCCATGTTGGTGGCGATGGTCACCGTGCCCGAGCGGCCCGCCTGGGCCACGATTTCGGCTTCCTTGTCGTGGTACTTCGCGTTGAGGACCACGTGCTTGATGCCGCGGCGCTTGAGCAGGCCCGACAGCCGCTCGGACTTCTCGATCGAGACCGTGCCGACCAGCACCGGCCGTCCAGCCTCCTGCTGCTCGATGATGTCGTCGACGATGGCGACGTACTTCTCCCGCTCGGTGCGGTAGACGAGGTCGGGCTCCTCGACGCGGATCAACTCGCGGTTGGTCGGCACCGAGAAGACGTCGAGCTCGTAGATCTTGGCGAACTCGGTGGCTTCGGTCTCGGCCGTCCCGGTCATGCCGGACAGCTTCTCGTACTTGCGGAAGTAGTTCTGGAAGGTGACCGTGGCCAGGGTCTGGTTCTCGCGCTCGATCTTGACCTTTTCCTTGGCCTCCACCGCCTGGTGCAGCCCGTCGCTCCAGCGCCGGCCGGGCATGAGGCGCCCGGTGAACTCGTCGACGATCACCACCTGGCCGTCCTTGACCATGTAGTCGACGTCGCGCTCGAAGAGGCTGTGGGCGCGCAACGCCTGGTTGATGTGGTGCAGGAGCGGCATGTTGGACGGGTCGTACAATCCGCCGGGCTGCAGGCGATGCTTGAGCAGCTTCTCGCAGATCGCCATGCCGCTTTCGGTCAGCGTGACGGTCTTGTGCTTCTCGTCCTTGAGGAAATCGCCGGTGTCCTCGAGCTCCTCCCGACGTTCCGCCGGTACGTTGCCCTGGGTGACGGCGCCCGGCTTCAGGCGCGGGATGATCCGGTCCACCTCGTAGTACAGCTCCGTCGACTGCTGGGCGGGCCCCGAGATGATGAGCGGGGTCCGGGCCTCGTCGATCAGGATGCTGTCAACCTCGTCCACGACCGCGAAGTGATGGCCGCGCTGCACGAACTGCGCCACATCGAACTTCATGTTGTCGCGGAGGTAGTCGAAGCCGAACTCGTTGTTCGTGCCGTAGGTGATGTCGCAACGGTATGCCGCGTGGCGCTCCGCGTCGCGCAGATCATGCTGAATCACGCCGACCGTCATCCCGAGGAAGCGGTAGATGCGGCCCATCCAGTCGGCGTCCCGGCGAGCGAGGTAGTCGTTGACGGTGACGACGTGCACGCCCTCGCCGGCGAGGGCGTTGAGGTAGGCGGCAAGGGTCGCGACGAGGGTCTTGCCCTCACCGGTCTTCATCTCGGCGATCTTGCCGCGGTGCAGCATGATGCCGCCGATGAGCTGCACGTCGAAGTGCCGCATGCTCAGCATGCGCCGTCCGGCCTCGCGCACCACTGCGAAGGCGTCGACCAGCAGGTCGTCGAGCGCGGCTCCCTGGTCGTGCTGCGCGCGCAGATCCGCCGTACGGCCGCGGAGATCGCCGTCGGAGAGCGCGCGTACTTCGTCCTCACGCTCCCCGATGGCGGCGACCAGGGGCTGAACGCGCTTGAGATCCCGCTGGTTCTGGGTGCCGAAGACCTTGGCCAGTAAGGTGTCCAGCATTATCGTGAGCGAGCTAGTTCGCGGCGAGCGCGTCCGTCGGGCTGATCAGCCGCAACGGGTTGATGGTGCGCCCGTTCACCCAGACCTCGTAGTGAACGTGATTGCCCGTCGCCCGGCCCGTCGCCCCGGCGTGTCCGATCAGGTCTCCGCGCTCCACGGTGTCGCCCGAGCGCACCGCGAACGTGGAGAGGTGGCCGTAGCGGGTGGCCAGTCCGAACCCGTGGTTTATCTCGACGAGGTTGCCGTAGGCGCCGCTGCGCTTCGCCGAGGCGATCAGACCGGCGCCCGTCGCGTAGACCGGCTCCCCGGGGCGCGTGGAGATGTCGATGGCCGGGTGGTAGTCGCGCGCGCCGGTGAAGGGATCGCGGCGGTAGCCGTAGGTTGCCGACACCCAGCCGTCGACCGGCCAGAGCGTGGGCGTCGCCGCGGCCAGGGCTTCGCGATACGCGACGCCGTGCCGCACCCCATCCAGCTCTTCGCTGAGCGAGTCCAACAGCTCGCGCAGGCTTCCGAATATCTGGCCGCCGACCGGGGCGGCGACGTCCGGACGCAAGGCTGCGGCCATCCTCGCCGGCAGCCGTTCGGTGGTCGTCCGCACCCGCAACGCGTCGAGCGGCGTGCGCGCAGCCAGGTTCTCGATGACCGCCTGCAGCGATGCGATGTCGCCGACGACCTCCGCCGCCGTGGCGCGGTAGTCCGAGTTCTCGATCTCGAGACGGGCGTTGTTCAGCCGCAGGTGCAGGATCTCGACGTGGGCGTCCCAGCCGACGTGCAGGAGCCATCCGAGCGGGAGGCCCGCCGCCGCGGTCGCAACGATCGCCGCGAGACCGGCCGATACGGAAAAACGGCGAACTGCCCCGGTTGCCCGGTCGGCGACGATGAATGCGTAGCGTCGTCGGATCATGAAGGGAGCACTCCCGATTCCGCCAGAAGTCCTTGGAATGTTCCGTGCCGGACGGAGCCTAGTGTATCACGCGATACTGGATCGCTTCTGCAACATGCATTCTTCCGATGCTCGGCGAATCGTCCAGATCCGCGATGGTGCGGGCCACGCGGCGGATGCGGTCGAACCCTCGTGCGGTGAGTCCGAGCCGCCGCACGGCCCGCTCGACGAGGGCCAGGCTCTCGGCATCGAGTCGGCCGTGACGCCGGAGCGCCGGCCCGCCGAGGTCCGCGTTGGTCGAGCACGGTTCGTCGCAGTAGCGCGCCGCCTGGCGGTCCCGTGCGCGGCGCACCCGCTCGAGCACCGCGGTCGAGTCCTCGGCGGGCGCGTCCCCGGCGAGCACCTCGAACGGGACGCGTTCCACGCGCACCGTGAGGTCCAACCTGTCGCGCAGCGGACCGGACAGCCGATCGTGGTACCGACGGATGTCCGTCGGACTGCACCGGCAGCGGTCGAGCGCCTCCCCGGCGTATCCGCACGCGCAGGGATTCATCGCCCCAACCAGCAGGAAGCGAGAGGGGAACTGCACCGTGCGCAGAGCCCGTGCGATGCGGACGACACCCTCCTCGAGGGGTTCGCGCAGCGCCTCGAGGGCGCGCCGGTCGAATTCCACGATCTCGTCGAGAAACAGGACGCCGTTGTGGGCGAGACTGACCTCGCCGGGTCGCGGGTCGCGTCCGCCGCCGATGAGCGCGGCGTCCGACGCGCTGTGATGGGGAGCCCGAAAGGGGCGTTCCGACAGCAGGCCGGCCGCCGGATCGAGCAGTCCGGCGACCGAATGGACGGCCGTCGAGGCCACCGCCTCCTCGAACGTCGGCGGCGGCAGGATGCCGGGCAGTCGCCGGGCCAGCAGGGTCTTGCCGGCGCCGGGAGGACCGACGAACAGCAGGTTGTGACGGCCGGCGGCAGCGATCTCGAGTGCCCGCCTCGCGCCGCGCTGCCCCCGGACGTCGACGAGGTCGAGCGCGGGGCGAACGGGTGTCGAAGCGGGTCGTTCCGGCACGCACGGCGCAGTCTCGGCGCCGTCGACCAGGTCGGCGACGATCTGCGCCAGGGAGGCGGCGGGGCGCAGGGCGACCTGCCGCACGATGCGGCCCTCCCGGAGGTTGGCCGCCGGAAGGACCAGGCGGTGACCGTGGCGCGCGGCGAGGAGTGCGACCGGGAGCACGCCCCGGACCGGCTGCACCCCGCCGTCGAGGGACAGCGCGCCCACGACGACGAGATCGTCGAGGAGCCGCGTCGGAAGCACTTCGGTGGCGGCCAGCAGCCCGAGGGCGATCGGCAGGTCGTAGCTGGCGCCGCTCTTGCGGACGTCGGCCGGGGCCAGGTTGACGGTGATCCGGCGCTCGGGAAACTCGAAACCGGCATGACGGATGGCGCTGCGGACGCGGTCGCGGCTCTCCCGCACCGTCGAATCGGGAAGACCCACCACGTTGAAGGCGGGAAGGCCGCCCGCGACGTCGATCTCGACGTCGACGAGCGAGGCCTCGACGCCGATCATCGCCGCGGACCGCAGCCTGCCCAACATGCCGCGTGCAGGTTGCAAACCCCGGTCCATATCGTCGAGTTGCTTCTTCCGGCGGTTTCGGGGACGGCGTGTGCAGTCTCTTCAGTCGATGCGGATCGAAGGCGGCGCAGAAACTGCGTTCCGGCGCGGCCACCTATAATCCCTCCGCACTAGCTTGCGGCCCAAGGCGTCACATGCGGCTCTCCATCATCGTTCCCGTCTTCAACGAGCGCGCGACCGTCCTGCAGGTGCTCGACCGCGTGGCGGCGATCGACTCCGAAGCGGAGATCGTCGTGGTCGATGACGGATCGACGGACGGCACGCGGGCGCTTCTCGCAGAGCGCGCCCGCCGGAACGACCGGAAGATCACGCTGGTGCAACATCCGGTCAACCGGGGAAAGGGGGCGGCCCTCGCCTCCGGCGTCGGTCGCGCTACCGGCGATTACGTCATCGTTCAGGATGCGGACCTGGAGTACGACCCGGCCGACTACAGGAAACTGATCGCCGTCGTGGACGCGCGACAGGCGGAAGCGGTCTACGGCTCGCGCTTCGGCGGAGGCCGTCCGAACATGTCGGTGCGTCATCGGATGGGCAACCGGTTGCTGACCGGTCTGACGAATGTGCTGTACGGATCGTCGCTGACGGACATGGAGACCTGCTACAAGCTGCTCCGGCGGAGCCTGTTCGTGGAGTTGGCGATTACCTGCAACCGCTTCGACGTCGAGCCCGAGATCACCGCCAAGCTGCTGCGGGCGGGGGTGACGATTCACGAGGTGCCGATCAGCTACACCGGGCGCAGCTTCGCCGAGGGGAAGAAGATCTCGTGGGTCGACTTCGTTTTGGCGGTATGGACGCTGGTGCGGCTGCGGGTTTCCGGCTGAGGCCCGCGCGCGTGGACGTGGGCCGGAGCCTCGCCTGCGGTACGCGCTGCGGTCGGCTCAGCTTTCCACGAAGACCCCGTGCGTCGCCGCAAGGTCGCGCGCCGCGGGGGTCACGATGGTGCGCTCGCCGATCACGATCGGCCGCGATTCGCGGATGGCGGCCCGGACGTCTTCCTCGCAGACGAACGGGACCGCCGTCGGTGGTCCGGCGGCGCGGCCCGGGTCCCGCGTCGGCGATGGAGGGACGGGCGCGCCAGCGGCGGCCGGCGCGTCCACCAGCGCCGCGACGCGTTCGGCTACCAGACGCCGGTCCAGCCCCGCCGCGCGCCCCGAGCGGCCGCCCCCCGCGTCCGAGTCCTGCTTCGAGGGCGAGTCGAGGGTGGCGGCTGCCTGGCGTGCGGTGCGCAACTCGTATGCCAGCCGCTTCACGTTGAGCAGATGGCGCGGCGAGATGTTGTCGGAGGTGACGTTGCCGCCGTGCCCGCCACAGCCGAGCGTCATCGACGGATCGAGGCCGGTCGTCATGCCGATGGAGCCGAGCGTCGCGGGCGTGTTCACCACTATGCGGAAGGCAGGTTTCCGCAGAGCGAACTCGAGAACGACCGACTCGTCTCTGGAGTGGATTGCCATGGTGTGGCCCATGCCGCCGTAGGCCAGAATCTGTCTGCATCGCTCGCAGCCTTCGCGCCAGTCCGCCACGACGTAGAAGGAGAGCACCGGGCAGAGCTTCTCGATGGACAGGGGATGGTCGCGGCCGACCCCGTCGAGCGGCGCGATGAGCGCCCGCGTGTGCTTCGGGACCTCCAGGCCGGCGCGCCCGGCGATCTCCACCGCCGTGCGGCCGACGAGCTTCGGATGCGGGAGCCGCTGCGGGGTGATCAGGACTCCGGCCAGGGCCGCCGTTTCGGCGCTGTTCAGGAAGTTCCCTCCCTGGGCCTGGAACTCGCGGCGCACCTCCTCGGCGATCGGGGCGTCGACCACTACCGAGTTTTCGGAGGAGCAGAGCAGTCCGTTGTCGAAGGTCTTGCCGGTGAGGACGTCGCGCACGGCCTTCCCGACGTCGGCGGATCGCTCGATGTAGGCGGGCGCGTTGCCCGGACCGACGCCGTAGGCCGGCTTGCCGGCCGAGTAGGCGGCGCGGACGAGACCCATGCCTCCGGTCGCGAGGATGACCGCGACCTCCCGCCGGCGCATCAACTCCTGCGTGCCCGCAAGGGTTACCGACTCCATCACGGAGATCGCGCCCTCGGGAGCTCCGGCGCCGCGTGCCGCACGCTCCAGCAGGCGCACGGTTCGGTTGATGCAGTCGACCGCCGCCGGGTGCGGGCTGATAACGATCGGGCAGCGCGCCTTCATCGCTACGAGCAGCTTGTAGATGGCGGTGGAGGTGGGATTGGTGGACGGGACGATCGCGGCGACCACCCCGAAGGGCTCTGCGATCTCCACGACGCGCCGGTCGTCGAGCCGCCGCAGCACGCCGACCGTCTTCATCGGTCGGATGAACTCGTACACGGTGCGCGCCGCGAAGAGATTCTTCCGGACCTTGTCGGCACGGACCCCGTAGCCGGTCTCGTCGACGGCGGCCGCCGCCAGTTCGCCGGCGTGCTCGGCGGCCGTCGCGGCCATGGCGCCGACGATGCGGTCCACCTGTTCCTGATCCAGCTCCGCCAGGGGGGATCGTGCCTCGCAGGCCCGCGCCGCGAGGCTGCGGGCCTGCTCCGTGGAGCGCTGGTCGATGCCCGAATCCAGTTCAGCCATGGCGGCGCAAGGGGTTCGCACCCAACGCCGGAGGACGCGCGGCAAAGGAGGGCCGGGCTCGTCCGACAATCGTCGCCCTACGCGACCGCTGCGGTCGCGCTACGGCCTCCGATTGCCGCCCAACCGGGCCCGGTCGGGAGGTCCGCACCGTTCTGCGGCGCAGACTCCTAGGTCGCGTCCCCGGCCGCGGGCAGGATCTTCTCGACCTCGTGATGCGGCCGCGGAATGACGTGGACCGAGACGAGCTCGCCGACCCGGCGCGCAGCGGCCGCCCCGGCGTCGGTAGCCGCCTTCACGGCGCCGACGTCGCCCCGCACCATGACCGTCACATAGCCGGCCCCGATGTACTCCTTGCCAATCAGCAGGACGTTCGCCGCCTTGACCATCGCATCGGCGGCCTCGATGGATCCGACGAGGCCCTTGGTCTCCACCATGCCGAGCGCTTCGAGTGTCATTCCCGCGTCAATCTCCCCGACGGAGGCGCCGCGCGCACGCAGCGCTGAACGGCCGGCAGACTAGCACATTGCCGAAGACACCCGCAACACGCTAGCATGGGTGACAGATGCTCTCTGTTCGTTCGACCCCGGTGCGCGGGGCGCTCGTTGTAGTTTGGCTCTCGACCTCACTTGGCTGTGCGGATCCCCCGGAACCGATTGCTTCCATCTCCGTGGAGCCCGATCGCGCGGCCGTATCCCTGGGCGCCCCTCTGGACCTGCGCTTCCGCTTCGACGTCCTGCCGGATCTCGCTGACGGACCCGGCGACGACTACCGGGTGTTCGTGCACTTCCTCGACGACCGCGAACAGATCCTGTGGACCGAGGATCACGATCCTCCCGTGCCGACGTCGCAGTGGACCGCGGGGCAGCCCATCGAGTACTCGCGGCGCGTGAAGATTCCGATGTATCCGTATATCGGCGATTCGATGATCGCGGCGGGGCTCTATTCTCCCCGGGACGGAACGCGCCTCCCCCTCGCCGGAAGCGATCTCGGTCAGATGGGGTACGACGTGGCGAGCATCCGGCTCGAGCCGCAGCACGAGAGCAGCTTCGTCACGTACGGCGACGGGTGGCACGAGGCGGAGATCAGCGCCGACGGGCGCAGGCAGTGGCGCTGGACGACCGGCCGGGGCGTGTTGTCGTTCCGGAATCCGAAACGCGACTCCCGGTTCGTCGTGGAGTTCGACGGCCGTGCGGACGTGTTCGAATCGCCGCAGAGGCTGTCCGTCGTCATCGGCGATCGTACGATCGAGGAATCGGAGGTGGATGCCACCGAGGTCGTCTATCTCACGTGCGACATCGCGGCGTCCGATCTCGGATCGGAAGACATCGTGAATCTGGAGCTGCGGGTGGATCGAACCTTCACACCCGCGGATATCGATGGCGAGGCGCCGGACGAGCGCGAGCTCGGCGTCCGCGTCTTCTACACGTACTTCGAGCCGCTCTGATTCTGGGCGGCGGCGGGTCGCTGCGCATCCGCCCACGGCGGGGCGCGACGACGGCGTGCGAACCGGCAGGCGGTAACCATGGTGCTGAAGTGGGGATTGATACTCTGCGGCGCGGCGGCGATGCTGGCCCTCGCCTGGGCGCCCGTCGCCTATGTGGTGAATGGGAAGGGTCGGGCCGCCCGCGAACGGGTGGAGTCCATCGTCGATCGTGCGGCACGGGCACCGGTCATGCCGGCGTTTCAGGGTAGCGGGAACGGCTTTCTCGACGCGCGGCCCGTCCCGGCACGGCTGGCGGAGCCCGTCGGGCAGGAGGCCTCTTCGGCAACCGGCGGCTACCGGGGCGAGGCGTCCCCGGCGGTACGGTCCGCGACGCCGGAACGGCCGTATGACCGTCTGGTGGAGCAGGCCGCGGCCCGCCACGGCGTCGACCCGGGTCTGGTGCACGCGTTGATCGAGGTGGAGTCCGGCTATCGCGCCGACGCGGTCTCCTCCGTCGGCGCGATGGGTCTGATGCAATTGATGCCGCGCACCGCGCGGCGCTACGGAGTCTCCGATCCGCTGGATCCGGCAGCCAACATCGACGCGGGAACGCAGCACCTGCGGGCGCTGCTCGACGAGTTCGGCCCCCTCTACGAGCTGAGCGCGCTGGCCGCGTACAACGCTGGCGAGGTCGTCGTCCGGCGGCACGGGGGAATTCCACCCTATCCGCAGACCCGCAGGTTCGTGCGCCGCGTTCTGGAGGTCCTGCTGTCACAACGGGGCCGGGGCGGCGGCGACTGACCGATGCACCGATGGAGTTTCGCTGCCGCCTCGGAACCGAGACCGGCGAGATCGTCGAACGGGTCTGCATCGCGGATAGCGAGACCATCCTCCGGCGGGACCTGGAGAAGGAAGGCCTGTACCTGCTGTCGCTCCGGCGACGGGGCGGATTCGCGTGGGCGGGCGCGCCGCTCGGGTGGAGACGGCGGCCCGGCTTGCGGGAGTTCACGGTCTTCAACCAGGAGCTGGCTGCGCTGCTTCGGGCGGGCATGCCGCTGCTGCAGTCGCTCGACATCCTGCGGCGGCGGACGGATCAGCCGGTCCTGAAGACCGTCCTGGACGACGTTCACGAGCGAGTGCGGGGCGGCTCCTCGTTGTCCGACGCGTTCGACAGCCATCGTGATCTCTTTCCCGGCGTCTATACCGCCTCGATCCTGGCGGGCGAGAAGAGCGGCAACCTCGAAGAGACGCTCCGGCGCTACGTGAGCTATGCCAGGGTCATCAGCGGCGTGCGCCGCCGGACGCTCTCGGCCCTCATCTACCCGGCCATCCTGCTGGCGCTGTCCGGCATCGTGGTGGCCATCATCGTCGTTCGCGTCGTGCCGGAGTTCACCAGCTTCTACGACTCGATGGGGGCGAGCCTGCCGGTTACCACACGCGTGCTGACCGGCGTCTCGCGTTTCGTCACCGAGTTCTTCTGGGTCCTGGCGCTCGCGGCCGCGGCGCTCGCCGGCGCGGTTTGGACGTGGAGCCGGCAGCCCGGACGCGGCGCGCAGCTCGACCGGTTGCTGCTCGGGCTGCCGTTCGTCGGCGACGTCGCCACCCGGTTCGCCACCTCACAGTTTGCGAGAACGCTGGCCACGCTGCTCGGCGGGGGCATTCCGCTCGTCAACGCGCTCGACGTCACGGCCCGCTCGGTCGGCAATCGCCACGTCTCCCGCAACCTGGAGACCATCGCCGGGGAGGTGCGCGAGGGCGGTGCGCTCTCGTCCTCGTTGGACGCGCGCGGGATCTTTCCGCCGGTGGCCGTCAAGATGGTAGAAGTGGGAGAGTCCACGGGGGCGCTGCAGGACATGCTGAACGCGGTGGCCGATTTCTTCGACGAGGAAATCGAGACGACGCTCGGGCGGTTCATGACGCTCATCGAGCCGTTGCTGCTGGTGATCATGGGTATCGTGATCGCCGGACTGTTGCTGGCGTTGTACTGGCCGCTGCTGCAACTCGGCGCCATCGTTTGATGACCGACGAGCGCCGGCCGGCCGCCCCACCCGGGAACGCGATGCTGGACGAAGCCGCCGACGCCTCCACGCCCGGCAAGCCGCCGGCGCCCGACGCCGACGCCGAGGTCGCGCGCGCACGCGCGCTCGCCGAGCGGTACCGCCTCGAGTACGTCGACATGGAGCGGTACTACGTCGATCAGGCTCTGCTGCGGTCGATTCCCGCCGACATGATGCTGCGCTACCGCTTCGTGCCCCGGCGCCGCACGGGCGAGGCGCTCGAGATCATCGTCTCGGATCCGACCGACCTGCCGATGATCGACGAGCTTGCGCTCCTGCTGGGCGCCCCGGTGACCGTGACGGTGGGAACCGCGTCGGCTATCGAGTCGATTCTCACCCGTAGCGAGAGCTCGCAGCGCGTGCTCGACGAGGCCACCGAGAGCTTCCAGTTGCAATTCCTGCGCGAGGAGGAGGCGGCCGACGAGAGCCTCACGGTCGAACGACTGACCAGCGACATCAGTCCGGTGATCAAGCTGGTCGACTCGATGATCTACACGGCCATCCAGCGGCGCGCCAGCGACATCCACGTCGAGACCCAGGACGACGCGCTGCACGTCAAGTACCGCATCGACGGGGTGCTGCAGGCGGCCATGCGGCCGATCGACAAGCAGTTCCACAGCGCCGTGCTGTCGCGCATCAAGGTGATGGCGGAGCTCGACATCGCCGAGAAACGGGTGCCGCAGGACGGGCGTTTCAAGCTGCGAATGCCCGGCAAGACCATCGACTTCCGGGTGTCGATCATGCCGAGCATCCACGGCGAGGACGCGGTCATCCGCATTCTCGACAAGGAATCGATCAGCGAGCAGTTCCGGGAGCTGCGGCTCGACATCCTGGGTTTTCCCGCCGACGAGCTGCGGCGTTTCCGCCGCGCCATCGCGGAGCCGTACGGCATGGTGCTCGTGACCGGTCCGACCGGCAGCGGGAAGACGACGACGCTGTACGGGGCGCTGGCGGAGATCACCTCGTTGGAGGACAAGATCGTCACCATCGAGGACCCGGTCGAGTATCAGCTCAAGGGGATCACCCAGATCCCGATCAACGAGCGCAAGGGGCTGACGTTCGCCCGCGGCCTGCGCTCGATTCTGCGCCACGATCCCGACAAGATCATGGTAGGGGAGATCCGCGACCCGGAGACCGCGCAGATCGCGATTCAGTCCGCGCTCACGGGCCACCTGGTGTTCACCACGGTGCACGCGAACAACGTCATCGACGTGCTCGGACGGTTCCTGAACATGGGCGTCGAGGCGTACCAGTTCGTATCGGCCCTCAACTGCGTTCTGGCGCAGCGCCTCGTGCGGACGATCTGCCGGGACTGCCGGCATCCGGTGACGGTCCCCGAAGAAGAGCTCCGGGAAGCGAAGATCGATCCGGCAGTCGCGGCGGAGCACACCTTCTACGAGGGCGGCGGCTGCATCGAGTGCGGTGGGACCGGCTACCGGGGCCGTACCGCGATATGCGAGCTGCTCGACCTGAGCGACCACCTCCGGGAGCTGATCCTGGGCCGGCGCCCCACGTCGGAGATCAAGCAGGCGGCGCGCGACGCCGGCATGCGCTTCCTGCGCGAATCGGCGGTCGAGCAGGTACTGCAGGGGAGGACCACCCTGCACGAAATCAACAAGGTCACCTTCGTTGCGTAGCAACCTCCTGCGGTCACTGTTCACGACCCCCGGTCCGGCGGTCGCCGTCTCGATCGCGCCGGAGCAGGTGACGGCGGTGCACGTGGAATCGGGCCGGACGGGGCCGCTGGTGCGGGGGCACGCGCGGTTGCCCCTGCCCCCGGGAGCCGTGACGCCCGCCGTCCAGGGCACGAACCTCGCGGACCCGGCTGCGGTTGCCGAAGCACTGGATGGCGTGCTGGAGCGGCTTCCGCGCCGCCCGCGCCGGATCGGGCTCCTGCTGCCGGATGCCGCGGCCAAGGTCTCGATGGTGCGGTTCGCCAGCGTGCCGGCCCGGGCCGCGGATCTCGACTCCATGCTGCGCTGGCAGGTACGAAAGACCGTGCCGTTCGACGTGGACGAAGCGCAGGTGGACTGGATGCCGGGCCGGACGACCGCCGGGGGCGAGCAGGAATTCGTCACGGTTCTCGCGCATCGCGCGGTGATCGAGGAGTACGAGCGGGTCTGCGCGGCGGCGGGAATGCACGCCGGGCTGGTGGACCTGCTGAGCTTCAGCCTGATCGAAGCGGCGGTCGCGTGCGGCGCGACCGACCCGACCGCGGATTGGCTGCTCGTGCTCGTCGGTGGAGGCTCCAGCACGCTCGCCGTGGTGCGCGACCGGCATCCGCTCCTGTTCCGGACCGTTGCGGATGGGCAGCCGCCGGGCGACCTCGTGCACCAGACGGCGATGTACTACGAGGACCGGCTCGGAGGCGGTGGGCTCTCCCACGCGCTGATCGCCGGGAACGGCGGGGCGCAGCACGGTTTCGAGGCCATCCGGCGGGCCATCGAGGGCCGGTTGGCGATTGCGGTCGAGCCGATTGCGAACCGGCTCGCGCGTCTGCTGCCGGACCGGGACGGGCTCGATGCCGCCGCGCTCGACGGCCTGGCGGCGCCCCTGGGACTACTCCTGCGGACGCGTCCGCCGCGGCGGGCGTCCGCATGAGGTGCCGAGGATGAATCTGGCGACGCGACCGTTCTACAACGAACGCGCGGTTCATCTCGTCGTGGCGGCGGTCGGGCTCGCGATCGTCGCGATCCTCGCGCTGGAGGTCGTCCGCTTCGTGGCGCTGTCGCGGGCGCACGGCGAGCTGACGCTGGCGGCGGAGACGGCCGAAGGCGAAGCGGCCGCCGTCTCGACCCGAACGGCGCGACTCGAGCGCGAGATGCCTCGCGACGCAACGGCCACTGTGGTCGCCGCAGCGGAAGAGGTCAACCGGCTGATCGAGCAGCGGCTGTTCTCGTGGACCGCCTTTTTCAACGTCATCGAGCAGACCCTGCCGGCGGCGGTGATGCTGACCGCGGTACGTCCGGACGCGGACGAAGAGGGGACCAGCGTCGATCTGGCGGTGATCGGCCGCACCGTCGCCGACATCGAGGAGTTCATCCGACGACTCGAGCAGACCGGGGTCTTCGCGGACGTGCTGGCCCGGCAGGGCGAGCTGAACGAGGAGGGCATGTACCGGGCGCAGTTGCGCGGGCGCCTGGTGCGCCCCGATGAGACGACGGCCGGCCGGGACGAACCGGCGGAGGGAGCATGAGCCGGACCCTCGCGTTCGTTCGGCGGGTGATTGCGGAGAAACGCGTCGTCGCTCTGCTGTTGGCGATCGGCCTGATCGTCGACGCCGGCCTCTATGCCCTCGTGGTCTATCCGGAGTTCGTCAGGGTGGAGAACGCCGGTCTGCGCGCGGCGGCGGCCTCCGCCGGACTGGAAGCGGCGCGGCGGCGCTTCGAGACCGCGCGGCTTGCGGCGGACGGGATGGCGCGCGCCGAGGCCGGACTGCTTGCGTTCCACCAGGACATTCTGCCGCGTGACCTGGCCGGCGCACGCGCGCTGACGTTCGCCCGACTCGCGGGGCTCGCGTCCGAGCACGCGCTGTTGATGGAACGGCGCGCTTCGGCGACGGACCGCGAAGAAGGCAGCCTCCTGGCGCGCCTGCAGGTCTCGATGTTGCTCAGCGGGGCGTACCGGGACATCCGCCGGTTCATTCACGCGATCGAGACCGCGCCCGAGTTTCTCGTCATCGAGGAGATCGTCCTGAGCCGGGGAGACGAGTCGGAGGCCGGCGAAGTGCTGAACCTGATGCTCTCCACGTACTATCGGCACCATGACCATGCCGAGCGCCTCGAGCCCTAGGAGCCTGCACGGCAGAAGCGGCCCGTGGAGGGCCGCGCTCCGGCGTGTGCGCGAGCGCCCGGACCGCGCAACGCGCGGCTATTCCTTCGTCGAGTTGCTCGTCGTCAGCAGCATTCTCCTGATCCTCGCGTCGGCGGTGGCGCCGCTCGCGCAGGTGACGATGCAGCGCCAACGGGAATCGGAGCTGCGGCGGGCCCTGCGCGAGATGCGGACGGCCATCGACCGCTACAAGGACGCGGTGGACCTCGGCGTCATCGGGGGTACGGATATCGATCCGGAGAACCAGGGCTATCCGCCCAGCCTCGGCACGCTGGTGGAGGGCGTGGAGCCGGTCGACGAGAGCACCGGCGGCGTGCTGCGCTTCCTGCGGCGGATTCCGATCGATCCGATGACGAAGAGCACCGACTGGGGCCTGCGGTCCTACCAGGACGATCCGGACGCGACACGTTGGGGTGGGGATAATGTGTACGACGTCTACACACGGTCGCGGGGCATGGCACTCGACGGCACGCGCTACCGGGACTGGTGACACGATGCAGGACTGGCGGAACGCGCGCGGCTGGACGCTCATCGAGCTGACGATCGTCATCTCGCTGATCACGGTACTGTCGACGATTGCCCTCGTCGGCTACGGCAACGCGGTGGCCCGCGCGCGCGAGGCGGTGCTCAAGGAGGATCTCTTCCGCATGCGCGACGCGATCGATCAGCACTACGCCGACCTCGGGGAGTACCCCCCGGATCTGCACGCCCTGGTGAGCGCCGGCTATCTGCGTGCGATTCCCGAGGATCCGATGACGCGCTCGTCCGAGACCTGGGTGGTCGTGCCGGCGGAACCGGATCTGGCGGATCCGTTCGTGCAGGGCGTCTATGACATCAGGAGCGGGTCCGAGGGGATCGCCCTCGACGGCACCACCTACGCCGACTGGTAGGGACCGCGTGAAGATGCGCCGGCCACTGCGGGGGCAGCGGGGGTTCGCGATGGCGGCCCTGCTCGTCGTTCTCGCCATCATGAGCCTCATGTTGTCGATGGCGCTCCCCACCTGGCACCACGCGGCGCAGCGCGAGCGCGAGGCCGAGCTGATCTTCCGCGGCGAGCAGTACGCGCGGGCGATCATGCTCTATCAGCGGCAGACCCCCGGCGCCTATCCACCCGACGTCGATACGCTCGTGGAGGGCAGGTTCCTGCGCCGCGCCTACCGTGATCCGATGACCGCCGGCGGTGAGTTCCGCCTCATTCTGCAGTCGGAGTTGTCGGAGTTCGGCGGTGCGGGGGGCGACGGGTCGCCAGCGGGCGGCGCATCCTCGGAAGCGGGGGGCGGGACGCGGCGTTCGGACGACGACGCGGGGAACAGACCGGGATTCATGCGGGGCGTCCGGCCGGTCGCGAATCGGGACGAGCGCGATCCCGGGGGCGTGGACGGCAACATCGCCGGCGTCGTGAGCCGTAGCGAGGAGACCTCGATCGCCCTCTACAACGGGCAGTCGAAGTACAGCGACTGGGTCTTTCTCGGCGAGGGGTCGGCGGCGGGGGAGGCCGGCGGCGAGGCAGGGCAGCCGGAGCCAGGTCTGTCGGATCCCTTCGGCGGACCCTCGAGCCGGGGAGCGGGAATCGGCCCGGGAGCGTTCCGACAGGGCCGCGGCGGAGGCGGACGATGACGGTGACGGTCAGTCGCCCGCCGGTCCGTTGCGGGTGAGGCCCCTGACGAGCCACGCGGCCGAAACGGCGGCGCCGACGAGCAGCAGCGCCCCGCCGGGAACCGAGCCGAACAACAGGCTGTGCGTCGCGGCGAGCGTCAGGTAGACGGCGGCGCAGCCGGCTCCCCAGCGGCGCAGATCGGGAAGCAGGGGCGCCGGCGCGGGCTCTGCCGCGGCGGACGCCACGCGGCGCCAGCCCGGACCGGCGGGCCGCGTGCGGCGGTAGAAGCGGATCAGGTGCGCCAGCGGCTCGGGCGGGGTGGCCAGCGTGACGGCGATCCAGCAGGCCGTCGTCCAGGGTACGAGATAGAGCAGCGAGTCGGGAAACGGAACGGCGGTGAAGAACCGCACGAAGGCGAAACCGGCGGCGGCCGCGGCCAGGGCCGTCAGCTCCGAGAGCGCCGTCACCCGCCACCAGTACCAGCGCAGGATCAGCACCAGGCCGACGCCGGCGCCGGACTCGAGCACGAACTCCCACGCCTGGCGGACCGATTCGAGTCCGAAGGTAATCACCCCGCTCGCCGCCATCACCAGGATGGTCGTCAGGCGCGAGACGCGCACCAGATGCGTCTGGTCGGCGTCCGGCCGCACGAACCGCTTGTACAGGTCGTTGACCAGGTACGACGTGCCCCAGTTGAGCTGCGTGGATACGGTGGACATGTAGGCGGCGAAGAACGCGCCGACGAGGAGGCCTCGCCAGCCCGACGGCAGGTGGTCGCGCAGGACGAGGACGTAGCCCGCTTCGCGATCGGAGAGGTTCGGATAGAGGACCAGAGCGGCGAGTGCGACCAGCACCCACGGCCAGGGGCGCAGGCAGTAGTGCGCCACCGTGAACCAGAGCGTCGCCAGAACCGCGTCCCGCTCGCTGCGCGCCGACATCATCCGCTGGGCGACGTAGCCGCCGCCGCCCGGCTCCTGCCCCGGATACCAGCTCGCCCACCACTGGACGCCGAGGTAGGCGACGAACGACGCGAGCGGCAGCGCCAGCATCGCGGCGGCGCCCGCCGGCGTTCCGTCCATCGGACCCACCGCCGGCCACAATCGGAAGGTGGATTCCGGAAGCGCGGCGCGCAGGCCGTCCAACCCGCCGACTCCGGGCGCGGCGAGCGCGTAGTACGCCAACCCGACGGCGCCGATCAACGCGATGGCGAACTGCACGAGGTCGGCCGCGACGACGCCCCGGAGGCCCGCCAGCGCGGCGTAGCCCCCGGTGGCCGCGAGTCCGACGAGCACCCCGGTCAGCCGCTCCCAGCCGAGCGCGACCGACAGCACCTTGGCGAGAGCCAGATTGACCCAGCCGATCACGAGACAGTTGACCGCCAGTCCCAGGTACAGCGCGCGCACCGCACGCAGCGCGCGCGCGGCCCGTCCCGTGTAGCGCAACTCGACGAACTCGACGTCGGTCAGGATGCCCGCGCGGCGCCACAGCCGGGCGAAGAAGACGACGGTGAGCATGCTGCCGAGCGCCGCGTTCCACCAGAGCCAGTTGCCGGCGACGCCGCTGGCCGCCACGAGCCCGGTGACCGCGAGCGGCGTGTCCGCGGCGAACGTCGTCGCCACCATCGACGTTCCGGCCAGCCACCAGGGCAGATCGCGGCCGGACAGGAAGTACTCCGAGAGGCTGCGTCCAGCCCGGCGGCCGTACGCGATACCCACGGCGATGGGGGCCGCGAGCGCGATGCCCAGCAGCAGCCAGTCGATTGCCGTCAGCGCCATGTTCACCAGGCCGTCATCACCGCGTCGTGAAACGCCGGACGCACGGCGAGAATCGCCTCGTTGGACCGGGAAGGATGCACCCGGTTGGTCAGCAGGACCAGGTAGCGGTCCGCGACCGGGTCGATCCAGAGCGACGTCCCCGTGAATCCGGTGTGTCCGATCGAGGCCGGAGACAGGCGGGTCCCGCACGACGAGGTCGGCAGCATCGTATCCCAGCCGAGCGCACGCGAGCTGCCGGGCACCGCCGTCCGGGTCCGGAAGGCGTCGAACGTCGGCGGCGACGCGAGGGGGTTGTCTCCGTGCAGGCCGGCCAGCACGTCGCGCGCGAAGCCGCCGACGGCGACGACGGTGCCGAAGAGCCCCGCGTGTCCCGCCGCGCCCCCCAACGCCCAGGCGTTCTCGTCGTGGACGTCGCCGACGAGCGTCCGCCCCCGCCAGGGGTCCATCTCCGTCGGCGCCGTGCGAGAGCGCCACGCCGGCGGCGGGTTGAAACAGATCTCCCCCCAGCCGCGACCCGCGGCGAGATCGTCGAACTGCGCGGCCAGACCCTCTCGCGCGGGGTGGCGGTCCGCGAGGATGAAGCCCAGCAGAATGAACCCGAGATCGCTGTAGATCGAGCGGGTGCGCGGCGCGTACTCCAACGGCAGCCCACAGATGGCGGGCTCGAACTCCGCGCGCTTCGAATGATCGCGGAAGAACGGCAGGTGCGCCGTCAGGCCGGACGCGTGGGCCAGCAGGTCGCGCACGGTCACCGTCTGGCGATCCGTCCCGCGCCAGGTCGCGAGCGCGGAGGCGACGGGCAGATCGAGCGGCGTCAGGCCGGCATCGACCTGGCGCATGGCCAGAGTCGTCGTCGCGATGACCTTGGTGAGCGAAGCCAGGTCGAAGACGGTTTCCGACGTCGCCCGCGGGCTGTCGGCCTCGAACGTGAGCCGGCCCGCCGCATGCCGCCACCGATGTCCCGTCCGGTTGCCCACTTCCGCGACCGCGGCGGGGCAGGCGCCTGCCCGGACGGCGTCGTCCAGTACTCGCGCCGCGGCGGCGAAGCCGTTCATTCCGGCTCTCCGGGGTTTGCAGCCTGCCGGATACGGTTCGCGGCGTATCCCACGCCGATCGTGGCGGCCGAACCGACGAGCACGTACCACTGCCAGGACAGGTCGCTCAGCAGGCTCACGGACACTATCGTGACCACACCACCGGCGAGCCCCGCAAGCCCGACCCCGGAGGTGGGTCTGGAAATCAGCACGCTGAGCAGGAACACGCCGAGCATCAGGCCGCCGCTGAAGAACTGCACGGCGAGCACATCGTCGATGACCCGCTGCGACACGCCCATGGCGGCGACCGCGACGCATGCCTGCACCGCCGCCCAGGCGCCGGTCGCCCAGCGGGACGCGCGAAGCGCCCGCGCCTCGGATCGCGGTCCGGCCGTGCCCTCCAGGTAAAAGTCGCCTATGGTCGACGCGGCCGAGGAGTTCAGCGACGACGACAGGGTCGACATCGCGGCCGCGACGACCGCCGCCAGAACGAGTCCCCGGAGTCCCGTCGGCAGGTGGGTCATCAGGAAGAGCGGGAAGACACGGTCCGTCTGCACGGCGCCCTCCACGACGATCGGGGCGAGCGCCGGCGACTCGCCGGCCGCGTAGAACGACCACAGCAGGACCCCGATTCCCAGAAACAGGGCGAACTGGAAGAACACGAAGACCCCGCTCGCGACGAGCGCCAGGCGCGCGTCGGCAAGGGACCGGCTGCACAGGTAGCGTTGCACGAACATCTGATCCGTTCCGTGCGTGGACGCCGTGAAGACCGCACCGCCGAACACGCCGGACCAGAACGTGTAGTCCCGTCGCAGATCCCACGCGAAATCGAACAGGACCAGCTTGCCGGCCTCCTCGGCCGCCGCCGCCGCCTCTCGCGCCCCTCCCGGCAGCCCGGCGAGCAGCATCGCGGCGGCGACGAGCGCGCCGGACAGGTAGATGGCGAGCTGGACAACGTCCATCCAGATCACCGCGGTCATGCCGCCGACCCACGTGTAGGCGAGCGTGGCCGCGGCGATGACCCCGATGGCGAAGATCACCACCGGCGTCTGGGGCAGGCCCGACAGTCCGACCGCGTCGGTGACGGTCGTGAGCATTGCGGCCAGCACCAGCGCGGTGGCGAACAGGCGCAGTCCGTCCGCCACGTTGCGCGTCAGGAGAAAAACCACCGCCGCCCCGCGGCCGAATGCCTGCCCGACCCGTGCGCTGAGCAACTGGTACGCGGAGAGCAGATCGCGGCTGAAGTAGGCCGGCAGCAGGACGAAGGCGACGAGCACGCGCCCCGCGAGATAGCCGAGGGCGAGCTGGAGGAACGTCAGGTTGCTCCCGAACGCGTAGGCCGGGACGCTGATCACCGTTACCGTGCTCGTCTCCGTCGCGACGATGGAGCCTGCGACCGCCCACCACGGCATGCGCCGTCCGGTCAGGTAGTAGTCGCGCACGGTCGTTCGACCGCGGGCGAGCCGGCGTCCACCCCATATAACCAGGAACAGATACGCGGCGACGACCGCCAGGTCGAACGGCATCTGCTATCGTGGGTCGATCGTCCTGCGCAACCGCCCGTCGCTCTCTTCGCCGATGGCGGCCCGCACCGAATCGTTCGCCTGCTTGAGGCGCGCCAGCGATTCGGAGTAGCCGACCCGGGCGTGGGCCATGACGATGGCCGCCTTCACGTTCCAATGCGCCCGATTCAGGAGCTCTCCCGCTTCCTCGTGGTCGAGTCCGGTGACGGTCGTGATGATGCGCCGCGCCCGGTCGCGCGCCTTCTCGGAGCCGGCGTCCACGTCCACCATGAGGTTGCCGTAGGTCTTGCCGAGGTGCACCATCGCCACCGTCGTGAGCATGTTGAGCACCATCTTGGTCGCCGTGCCGGCCTTCAGCCGGGTCGAGCCGGCGATGACCTCCGGTCCGACGGCGGGGGAGATGACGATGTCGACGAACGTCTGCAGCTCCGTGCCCGGCCAGCAGGTGACGAAGACGATCTTGACGCCGTTCCGGCGCGCGCGCGTCAGCGCACCCCGGACGAACTGGGTCATTCCGCTCGCCGAGATGCCGACGAGCGCGTCCCGGCGCGTCGGGTGCAGGCGGGCAACGGCCCGTGCGCCTTCCTCGAAATTATCCTCCACCCCGGCCTGCGACCGGAAGAACGCGGCCCGGCCGCCGGCCATGATCGCCTGGACGAGGTGCGCCGGGGTGCTGAATGTCGGTCCCATCTCGGCTGCTTCGAGGACGCCGAGCCGGCCGCTCGTCCCCGCGCCGACGAAGATCAGGCGTCCTCCCTTGTGGAGCGAGGCCGTGATGAGGTCCGAGGCGGTTGCGATGCGTGCCCTTTCGCGGGCCACCGCCGTGAGGATCTTGCGGTCCTCGCGCAGCATCAGGTCGATCATGTCCTCCGTGGACGCCTGATCCAGCGCTAGGCTGGCGGGGTTGATGGCTTCGGTCGGAAGGTCCTTCCACTTCGAGGACATGCGGAGACTCACCTGCCGTCGTGATCCGCCGCCGCGGCGCCGGGTCGGCCGCCGCGCCGGTTGACGCTCTCCGGAAGGACGGAGTATAAAGATCGATTGTCTCGTGACCAGCGGGCCGTCATGTGGAAACCTAACGCCGCGCCGACCGGTCGTCCATTCACGATGTCCATGCGGACCGCGGCCATGAGGGCGGATACCGCGAGCGGATGACGCAGCCGGCACATTGTAGTGATCCCGGGGCCATCATCCGCAAGCAGGGTGATGGCCTTTTTTCTGAACGGCAGGATCTCGTGCTCAGAATCGCCCTGGTCGGATTCGGGACGGTCGGGCGGTCGGTGGCGCGCATTCTGTGGGAGGGCGAGGAACGCCCGCTGATCCTGGCGCACATCTGCAACCGTCACGTCGAACGCAAGATCGTCGACTGGGCGCCGGACACGGTGGCCTGGACGTCCGACTTCGGCGACGTGCTGCGGTCCGACGCGGACGTCGTCGTCGAGCTCATCGGCGGCCTGGAGCCGGCCGGCGACTGGATCCGACAGGCGCTGGAGGCGGGCAAGTCGGTCGTCACCGCCAACAAGCAGGTCATGGCTCACGTCGGAGCCGATCTTATGCGGATGGCGGCGGAGCGGCAGCGGCATCTGCTGTTCGAAGCGGCCGTCGCGGGAGGCATTCCCATCATCCGGGCAGTGCGGGAAGGCCTGGCCGGCGACCGGCTGCGACGGGTGCTGGGCGTGCTCAACGGCACCTGCAACTACATGCTGACGCGCATGGAGGCGGGGCAGGTCTCGTTCGACGATGCGTTGCGGGAGGCGCAGGAGCAGGGGTACGCCGAGGCCGATCCGACGGCGGACATCGACGGCGGCGACGCGCAGGCGAAGCTGGCGATTCTCTCCGCGGTGGGCCTCGGGCGGCAGGTGGCGGCCGGGGCGATTCCGCTGCGCTCCATACGCCCGGTCGAGCCGGTGGACTTCAACTACGCGCGGCGGCTCGGTTGCACGATTCGGCAGGTGTCGCGGGCCGAGGCGTCGCCGGGAGCCGGAGGAGACGTCACCGCCTCCGTGCAGCCGATGCTGGTGCCGCTGACGTCGCCGCTCGCGCGCGCCGAGGGAAGCCAGAACGTGGTGATCGTCGAAGGGACGCACGGCGGCGAGACCGCGTTTCGCGGGTTCGGCGCGGGCGGTGATCCGACCGCGGTGGCGATTGTCTCCGACCTCGAGGCGATTGCCCGGACGGGGGTCGCCGCGCCCCGGTCCTGGCGACCGCCGGCGGCAGCGCAGGTCGAGCCCGATTTCGAGGCGCCGCAGTACCTGCGCTTCGTCATCGTGGACCGGCCCGGTATCATTGCCTCACTTGCCAGCGTGTTCTGGCGGCACGGACTCAACATCGATTCGGTACTGCAGGAGCCGGACTGGCCGAAGTCGGCACTGCCTTTCGTCGTGACCCTCGAGCCGTGCAGCTCCCGAGCCGTGCAGGCCGCGCTGGCGGAGATCGGGGCGTTCGACTTCCATGCGCGGGCGCCGGTCTGGATGCCGATTCTGCCACGCGGAGAACGCAGCTCATGAGCTACCTCACCGGACTTCGATGCTCACTGTGCCAGGCCACTTTTCCGGCCGAGGCGCTCTACGTCTGCGACCAGTGCCTCGGGCCGCTCGAGGTGACGTACGACCGCGACGCCGTCCGCCGCGCCGTTTCGCGCGAAAGCATCGCCTCCCGGCCTCCCAACCTGTGGCGCTACCGGGAGTTCCTGCCGATCGACGGCGAGCCGCGGACCGGGTTGACCTCCGGGTTCACGCCGCTGATTCGGGCGGACCGGCTGGCCGCCGCGCTCGGCATGCGCGAGCTCTACGTGAAGGACGACTCCGTCAATCATCCGACGCTGTCGTACAAGGATCGCGTCGTGCCCGTCGCGGCGACGCGCGCCTGCGAGCTCGGATTCGGCGTCTTCGGATGCGCGTCGACCGGCAACCTGGCCAACAGCGTGGCCGCCCACGCGGCCCGACTGGGCCTCGACTGCTACGTCTTCATTCCACGGACTCTCGAGCCCGGAAAGATTCTCGGATCCGCCGTCAGCGGCCCGCACGTCGTCGCCATCGACGGCAACTACGACGACGTCAACCGCCTCTGCACCCAGGTCGGCGAGCGCTACGGCTGGGCGTTCGCGAACATCAACCTTAGGGCGTACTACGCCGAGGGGGCGAAGACGTACGGGTTCGAGATCGTCGAGCAGCTCGGCTGGCGGTTCCCGCGCCATGTCGTCTGTCCCGTCGCCGGCGGCACGCTTCTCCCGCGTATCGCGCGCGGCTTCCACGATCTGCTCGACGCCGGCCTGGCGGACGGCGAGCCGCCGCGCATTCACGCGGCGCAGGCGGCAGGCTGCGCGCCGGTCATCCACGCGCTCGACGAGGGCCTCGACTATCCGGAGCCGGTGCGGCCGGACACCATCGCCAAGTCGATCGCCATCGGCAATCCCGCCGACGGGTTCCACGTCCTGCGAACGGTGCGCGAATCGGGAGGCAGCGGGGCGGCGGCCACCGACGCCGAGATCGTCGACGCCATCGGCCTGCTGGCGCGGACCGAGGGCATCTTCACGGAGCCGGCCGGCGGCACCACGCTGGCGGTCACGCGCAAGCTCGTCGAGCAGGGGGCGATTCCGCGCGACGAGAGCACCGTGGTCTGCATCACCGGGAACGGCTACAAGACGGCCGACGTCGTGGCGTCGTCCCTGGCCGCGCCAACCGCGCTCGGCCGTTCGCTGGCGGAGTTCGAAGCCTTCATGGCGGAACGCCGGCAGGCCCATCAACCGGTGTCCGGCTGACGATGCCCCGGTCCGAGCGCAGCGAGATCGTCGAGGCGGAAGGCCACCTGGTCGATTCGCAGTTGCTGAACGCGATCTTCGACAAGGTGATCGAGCGGCGGGCGCGTTTCGACGTGCTGCGGTTCGACATCGGTCGCACGAACGACGAGTACTCCCATCTGAAGCTGAAGGTGACCGCCCCGGACGAGACCGTCCTGGCCGATCTGCTCGAGGACCTGATGCCCCTCGGCTGTCATCCGACGCCGGAGCGGGACGCCGTTCTCAAGCGATCCGAGCAGAACGGATGCGTGCCCGACGACTTCTACTCGACGACCAACCACCGCACGTACGTGCGACACGGCGGGGCATGGCTGGAGGTCGAGGGCCAGCGCATGGACGCCGTCGTCGTGATCGAGGACGGCCGGCCGTCCTGCCGCAAGCTGCGCGACGTGGCGGCGGGGGATGCGGTCGTCTGCGGCGTCGGCGGCATCCGGGTCTCTCCCGAGTTCCGCGAGCGCGATCGGCTGGGGTTCGCGTTCATGGTGAACGACGTGTCGACCGAGCGGCGCGTCGAGGTCAGCGTGGCCCGCGTGCTGGCGATGATGAAGGACGTCAAGCGCGAGGGCGGACGCATCGCCTTCGTCGCCGGCCCCGTGGTGGTCCACAGCGGCGGCGTGGCCTACTTCTGCGACCTCATCCGCCGCGGCCTCGTCGACGTGCTCCTGGCCGGGAACGCGCTCGCGGTCCACGACGCCGAGCACGCGTTGTTCGGCACGTCGCTCGGCATCGATCTGAACGCGGGCACCGCGGTCGAGGAGGGCCACCGCAACCACATGCGCGCCATCAACGCCATCAACCGCGCCGGCGGCCTGCGGGCGGCGGTCGATCACGGACTCCTGCGCTCGGGCATTCTCTACGAGGCGATTCGGCACGGCGTGGACTACGTGCTCGCGGGGAGCATCCGCGACGACGGTCCGCTGCGGGACACCGTCATGAACCTGATCGAGGCGCAGGATCGCTACGCGGAGGCGCTGCGCGACGTGAGCATGGTCGTGATGCTGTCGACCATGCTGCACAGCATCGGCGTCGGCAACATGCTGCCGTCCCACGTCCGGGTCGTTTGCGTGGACATCAACCCCGCTGTGGTGACCAAGCTCGCGGATCGCGGATCGTCCCAGACGGCCGGCATCGTGACCGACGTCGGTCTCTTCCTGCACCAGTTGACGGCGCAGCTCGATGCTGCGGCCGGCGCGCCCGCCCCGCCGGGCGCCGGGGAAGCGCAACGATGACGGTCCCGGACGGCGCGGCGCCCATCGTGGTCCAGAAGTACGGCGGCACCTCCGTTGCAACCGCCGAGCGCATCCGCGCGATCGCCGAGCGCGTAGCCCTTGCCCGGCGCGACAGCCCACGGCTGGTCGTCGTCCTGTCCGCGATGGGCAAGACGACGGACGGGCTGGTGGCGCTCGCCCACGAGGTCTCCGACGACCCGCGGGGCCGAGAGATGGATCTGCTGCTGGCCACGGGCGAGCAGGTCTCCGTTTCGCTGCTCGGCCTCGCCCTGCAGCACAGGGGGATTCCGGTGATCTCCCTGACCGCCCCGCAGTGCGGAATCCGGACCGACGACGCCTTCAATATCGCCCGCATCGAGTCCATCGACACGCGGCGTATCCTCGCGGAGCTGGACCGGAAGCGGGTGGTGATCATCACCGGATTTCAGGGCATGACCCGGGATCACGAGGTCACCACGCTCGGCCGCGGCGGGAGCGACATCACCGGCGCGGCGGTGGCGGCGGCCCTCGGCGCCAGCGTGTGCGAGATCTGCACCGATGTCGACGGCGTGCTCTCGGCCGACCCGCGAAAGGTGCCGCACACGCTGCAGTGGCGGGAGATCAGCTACGAGGAAGCGATAGAGATGGCGTCGAGCGGCGCCAAGGTGCTGCACCCGCGGGCGGCCGAGGTGTGCATGGCGTACCGAATCCCGATCCACGTACGGTCCAGCTTCCACGACGGCGAGGGCACGTGGATCCGCGGAGGCGACGAGATGGTGATGGAGCAGGCGGCGGTGGTCGGCGTCAGCAGCGACAGGAAGATCGCCAAGGTCACGCTGATCGACGTGCCGGATCGTCCCGGACTGGCCGCGGAGGTGTTCCGCGACCTCGCGGCCAGGGCGATCAGTGTGCGGCTGGTCATTCAGGGAGCGAGCGCCGAGGGGCTCGGCCGTATCACCTTCGTGCTCGACGACGAGTACGTCGAGGGCGCCACACAGCTCGTCGACGACTGGAAGTCGCGCGGTCTGGCGACCGCGGGAGCCGTCGACCGCGACGTTGCCAAGGTCTCGATCGTCGGATCGCGCCTCGCGTCGACCCCGGGCCTGGCCGCCCGCATGTTCGCGGTGCTGGCCCGCAAGGGCATCAACATCGACTGCATCAGCTCGTCGGAGATGAAGATCGCCTGCGTGATCGCGGACGCGCACGTCGACGAGGCGGTGCGCGCCGTCCACGACGAGTTCTTCCCCGAGGGTACCGCCCCGCAGGCGGAACGACCGTCGCGCTAATTGGCCAGGGCCTCGTCGGCCGCGTAGTCGACGACCAGTCTGATCGGTGCCGACGGATCCGCGCCGAACAGGGAGGGTCCCGGCGTGTGGTCCGCCCCCGGATGCAGAATCGCGTTGACCTCGATCGTCGACCCGGCCGGCAGGTAGATCGGCTCGTCGAACCAGTAGCGGGTCGGCCACGCCGTGTCCGGCTCGCGCAGGAAGAGCATCGGCACCCGTGTCCCGGCCGGCGTCACCGCCACTACCTGCACGTCCTTGGCTTCGATGGCGACCTCCGGCAGAACGGCAAGCGCGCTGATGTCGGTGTCCACTTCCTGGGTGAAGGTCAGGGTCAGAGCGCTCGCGCGCTCCGGCGACGACAGGAGCATCGACTCGACCGCCCGGTCGCCCTCGTCACCGACGTAGAGCCCGATGCGGCTCTGGTCCGCGAACTCCTCGCCCTCGGTGATCCAGGTCTTCTTGTAGTGCACTCGCGCCACGATGTCGGCGCTCGCCGGCAGCGTGCGCGCGGCGCCGTCCTGTCGTACGCTCGGCCGCCCCGGCGACCAGAGCGCCAGGGGCGCGGTGGTGGGGAAGTCGCGTCCCTCCGCCTCTCCGAATCCCGGCCCGTCGTCCTCGGCGTCCAGCGCGCGCGCGGTCCCGGTCGCATCGATGTAGATCGCGACGTCGCGGACGATCGCGGCGGCCCCCGGCATCACGTCGGCGCCGGTCACGAACCGTTCCTCGGTCGTCCCGCTCGGCAGCACGAAGTAGCGGACCGCCTCGTTCGTGCTCCAGTCGAGCGTGAACGGCTCCGCCATTCGCAACTCGATGGCGGGTGCGCCCAGCGGCCACTCCTCGGGCTCTCCCGGCGGCGCCGGGCTCTGCGCGCGCGGGCCCTGCGGGTAGCCGCCGCTGGACCACTCGAGGATCATGTCCATCTCGTGCGCCGGCAGCGCGTGCCCGTTCCGGAAATCGCCGAACCCGTCCTCCGCCTTCCACGGCGGCATCCGCAGCCCGAGCACCTCCTCGCGGATGGACTGGGCCCAGGGATAGGCGCTGCGGTAGGTCACCAGTGACATCGGGGCGATACCCCCGTCGCGATGGCAGGATCCGCAGTTGTCGCGGAAGATCGGAAACAGGTGCTCGTTGTAGTTCCACCGCGAGGCGATCGGCGTGTGGGTCTGTGTCTCCTCGATCTGCCCGCCGACCGCGACGAGCGCCACGGCTGCGCCCAGACACCAGCGAACGTACCTCGTGCTCATCTCTACCATCTCCCTGGTCGGTCCGGCGCGGCCGACCGCGGGCCCCGCGGGCAAGCGGCGGCGCGCCGCACCACGCGCCGGACCTCGAACCCTCGCGTAGCTGCTACCGCGCGGCTGCGCCGTCGTACACCTGGTTGATCCCGCGCACGGCTTCGCTGAAGACGTCGTGCGCCTCGCTCACCTGCTGCTTGTTGCCGAGGTCGCCGTACCAGTCCAGAAGCCACGCCGACCGCACGAGGCTGCGCACCGCGATGCGCACCTGATTGCGGCCTTCGGCCGGCAGCGCCTCGGCGCGTTGGTCGAGCGCCAGCGCCAGCTCCTTGGATTGCAGGGCGGGAATGAAGATCTCCGTGAAGCGGCCCTCCGCTACGAGCCGGGCGATCTCGTCGTTGCGGGCGTCGATGCCGCTGACGATGTCTCGCGTGGCCTCCGGAATCCGGGGGCGAATCCGCTCGGCGAGCGGCAGCGTGGCCGGGACGTCGGTCGGCACGGGAACGGTCAGGACGGGCGCATCCGACGTCAGCTCCGTGAAGATGAAGTCGAACCGATCTTCGGGATAGTCCTCGACCATGCGGATCTTGGCGATGAAGTCGGTGGGCAGCGGCTGATCGCCGACCTCCGCTTCGAGGTACGCGCCATCGGGAGAGGGAAGCAGAAACGCCGACTCCAGCTCGATGAACTCGTCGGTCGCCGGGTCGTAGTCCTCCTGCAGCACCACACGCCCCATCCACATGGTCACGTCGACCGGCTCGCGGTAGTTGTCGGTCGCGTAGAGGCGGAAAATGCCCGGCTCCGGGTACGTCCCCTCGATGTGGTGGAAGCTGTCCGGGGCCATGAAGACGCGCCCGCCGTGCCGCGGGCTGTGGTCCATGTGGGCCCCCGGCGCCGCGTCGACGACGCCGCAGGTCAGCATCATCGAGCCGTAGTACGGGTTGCGCACCGGGCCGTCGACCTGCACCCAGTTCGATCCGCCGTCGTACATCGGGCAGTAGGCCCGCGCGTAGCCGGCCGGAAGGTCCATCCCGGCGAGCAGCTCGGACAACGGCTTGAACGCACTCCGCATGGATTCGATGTCCCCGGCGCCGGCCGCTGCCCGGGCCAGCGGCCCGACGACGCTGTCGGCGACGGCGATCAGATCGGCCAGCGCGCGCTGCGCCTCCTCGAAGTCGTCGTCGGCGAGCGCTTCCTGCGCGCGGACGTACTCGGCGACCTGCGTGCCGAAGTCCGCCTGCATGGCGGCGGTCGACGCCTGGGCCGGGTGGCGCCCGCCGGGCGCGACCAGCACGACGCCGAGCATGCCGGCGAGAACGGCAAGGTGCTTCACGTGAGACATTGGACCGATCCCCTGAGAATGCGTTGAACGTGCTGCGGCCATCGCTGTTCGAGACTTTGGAGCACTGCATTATACAACCACCGACGCCCCGCGCGCAACGGCCGTTCGGCTGTAACCCGTTGTGCGGATTGGAGTAGTACGTATTCGCGGAAGTCCCCGCGAACGTTGTGCGGAGGTGTCGGCGCCGCCCCGGGCGTCGTGCGGTGGCGGCGCCCGCCAAGCCGTCCGATAGAGTGGACGTGGGCGGCGATCCGATAGACGCGTACCTGAGCGATCTGAAGGCGGGGCGGCGCCTGGCCGCCAATACGCTGACCAGCTACGCCCGGGACCTCGTACTGCTGGGTGATTTCGCAGAGGCTCGCGACCTTCGCGTGAGCCGGCTGGGCCGGCGTGACCTGGAAGCCTTCGTTCGCGACCTGATGGGCTCCGGTCTCGCGCCGCGGTCGGTCGCCCGGGTCGTGGCCTGCGTACGGGGCTTCTACCGTTTCCTGCTGGCCGACGGGCAGGTGGCCTCGAACCCGGCCGACGACCTGCGCGCGCCGCGGTCGTGGCCCGCGCTGCCGAAGTTCCTGTCCACCGCCGACGTCGACGTGCTGCTGGAGCAGCCGGATGTCACCACCGCGGTCGGGGTTCGCGACCGGACGCTCATCGAGCTGCTGTATGCGACAGGCCTGCGGGTGTCCGAGCTGGTGTCGCTGCAACCCGAGAGCCTGCACCTCGATGCGGGCTATCTGACCTGCATGGGCAAGGGCAGCAGGGAGCGGCTCGTGCCGGTCGGCAGAGCCGCGGTCGAATGGCTTCGCCGTTACCTGGCGTCCGCCCGCCCGGCGCTCCTCGGCCCGCGGACGTCCGCCTGGGTCTTCGTCAATGCGCGCGGAGGAGTCCGACTCACCCGGGTCGGCTTCTGGAAGAAGCTCAAGCAGTACGCGCGCCAGGCCGGACTGCCGCGGGACCTGAGCCCGCACGTTCTGCGGCACTCGTTCGCGACGCACCTGCTCGAAAGGGGTGCGGATCTGCGCTCCATACAGACCCTCCTCGGACACGCCGATCTGTCCACCACCCAGATCTACACGCACATCCTCGCGGCGCGCCTGAAGGCGGTCTACGACGAGTACCATCCGCGCTCGTGATTGACCGGAACGCCGTTCCCTGGTTACTGTATGCGGTTGGCGTGGGACATGCCGTCCCGAACCTGGAGGGCCGGACTCGGGCAGCCCGCCGTATCGACGCCGCACCAATCGCCGCGAAGGGAGATTCACCGCACATGCGCCGGACAGGCCGTTATCTCTTTACCTCCGAATCGGTCACGGAAGGCCATCCGGACAAGATAGCCGATCAGGTTTCCGATGCCGTTCTCGACGCGGTTCTGGCGGACGATCCGACCGGCCGCGTCGCTTGCGAGACGCTGCTGACGACCGGCCTGATCGTGCTGGCGGGGGAGATCACGACGACCGCCAGGGTCGAGTTCGCGGATGTCGCCCGCGAAGCGGTGAGGGACGTCGGCTACACGCGCGCCAAGTTCGGCTTCGACGCCGACACCTGTGCCGTGCTCTCGTCCCTGCACGGGCAGTCCCCGGATATCGCCATGGGGGTGGACCCGGGCGGCGCGGGCGACCAGGGCCTGATGTTCGGTTACGCCTGCAACGAGACGCCGGAGCTGATGCCGCTGCCGCTCATGCTCGCGCACCATCTGGTGCGGGCGCTCTCCAACGTCCGCCGCGAGGGGCGGCTGAGCTACCTCCGGCCTGACGGCAAGTCGCAGGTCACGGTGGAATACGACGGCGACCGGCCGCGGCGCATCGACGCCGTCGTGGTGTCGAGCCAGCACAGCGACGAGGTCTCCACGGAGCAGTTGCGCGACGACATCACCCGCGAGGTCATTCGGGCCACCGTCCCGGAGTCGATGATCGACGAGGCGACGAAGATCTACGTCAACCCGACCGGCCGTTTCGTGACCGGGGGTCCGCACGGCGACTCCGGCGTGACCGGGCGCAAGATCATCGTCGACACCTACGGCGGCATGGCCCCGCACGGCGGCGGCGCGTTCTCCGGCAAGGACCCGACCAAGGTCGACCGTTCCGCTTCCTACATGGCGCGCTACATCGCGAAGAACTGCGTGGCGGCTGGGCTGGCGGAACGCGTGCAGGTGCAGCTCGCCTACGCCATCGGCATCGCCGATCCCGTCTCCGTCCTGCTCGACACGTTCGGCACGGGGAGGGTCGGCGAGGAGCGGCTCAGCGCTCTCGTCCGGGAGCATTTCTCGCTGACGCCGAAGGGCATCATCGAGACGCTGGCGCTGCGCCGGCCCATCTATCGCGGGACGGCGGCGTTCGGTCACTTCGGACGGACCGATCCGGAATTCACCTGGGAGCGGACCGACAAGGCCGCTGCGCTGAGCGCCGCGGCCGGAGTCCGGGAGTCTGCGCCGTAGCACGCAACGAACCGGTCAGGTCCGAACCGTGAGCAGGAAGTAACCCGCGGACGTGCCGAAAATCAGATTCGGGGCCCAGGCGGCGGTGGCGGGCATGAGCACGCCGGCGCCGCCGAGTGCACCGAACACGCTCAGCACGATCCAGTAGGTGAACGCGAGTGCGATGCCGACGCCCACGCCGTAGAGCGCGCCGCGCGGCCCGGTGGTCACGGCGAAGGGTACGGCGATGAGCGTGAGGATCACGGTGACGAAGGGGAAGGACGCCTTACGGTGCAGCGCCACCACCAGGTTGACGACGTCGAAACCCCGCGCGCGCAGGTCCACGATGTACCGCTCGAGCTCGCGAAAGTTCATGAGCTCGGCGTCGGGTCTCTCCGCCACGAAGACGCCGGGCGCCGACACCGCCTGCAGGGCCCGCGCCGCGTCCTTCCGATAGGGGGAGGACGCTTCCGGCGCCGGGGCGAACTCCCGCGACCAGACGTTTTGGCCCTGCCATTCGTCGTCGTACGCCGCGTGCGTGGCGTACGTCCGGCGCACCAGCGACCACGGCCCGTCGCCCAGCTCGAAGATGGACAGGCTGTCGATCTCCGATCGATCGGGGTCGAAGTAGCGGTAGTGGTAGATCACGCCGTCGTCGTACAGCCACTGCCGCGCCAGGACCTCGAACGTCTGCGTGCGCCCCGTGCGGATCTCGCGGTTCAGGGTCTCGGCGGTTCGATTCGCCCGCGCGAGCACCGTCTCTCCCAGCGCGAACAACAAGCCGCTCCAGACGAGGCTGAAGCAGAGAATCGGGAACGCCGCTCGATACAGGCTGATCCCGCACGCCTTCATCACGGTGAGCTCGCTCGTCCTCGTGAGCAGACCGATGGTCACCAGCGTCGCCACGAGTCCGGCGATCGGCAGGACGTAGTAGACGAACTGCGGCGTCGCGTGCCAGAAGTAGCGCAGCAGCATCACGCCCGTCGTTTCGTCCTTGAACAGCTTGTCGGACAGGTCGATGAAGGTGGCGATGTAGAAGATGCCGAGCAGGCCGACGAACGCGAGGCCCACCCAGCGCAGGTACATCTTCGTCACGTACCAGTCGAGGATGTTGACGCCCGGCAGCGATCCGCCGGACACCGTGACGACGGGGTCCCGATCGGCGGCGCCGGCGATCGCGGGACCGCCGGTAACCTCGGGAACGCTGGGCGGCGCGGGCAGCCTCCAGCGCGTCCACGGCAGCGAGGCGCCACGCTCGACTCCCCCTGCGCGCCGCCGAATCAGCGCCACGCCGGCCAGTCCCAGCACGATGTTCGGCAGCCACATCGCCAGGTGGGGGGGCACCCGCTGCCCCTTGGCGAGCGCTTCCGACTCGTACATCAGCACGTAGTAGGCGAAGATGACCGCGATGCCGAGCGCGAAGCTGGCCAGTCGTCCATCCGTGCGGCTGCTCACGCCGAAAGCCACGCCGAGCAGCACGAAGACGAAGCACGCGAACGGAATGGAGAACTTCTTGTGGGCCTCGATGATCGGCGCGTGCGGCGACACCCCCGCCGCGCGCATCGCGGCGGCCTGCTCGTTCAGCTCCGGGATGGTCATCTCGCGCAGGCCCCGGTCCGGCCCACCCGCGGGGAACAGGGACTCGGCGTCCAACTGGATCCGCAGCTCCCGGAAGGCGTGCACCTCGTAGGCGTCCGGGGCGGCGGGATCCACCCGATGGCGCTCGCCGTTCTCGAGCACGATGGCAACGGTTCGGCGGTCCCGATCCACGCCGACGCGACCGCGTTCCGCGATGTAGATGTCCGGCTGTTCCGGCCGCTGGACATCCGCGAGAAAGACGTCGAGCCATCCTTCGCCGGTGCTGGAGACTTCCTGGACGTACAGCACGACGTCCGGGAAGTCCCCCACGTAGAACACCCGCGGCTTCACCTCGCCCTCGGCGCGGTTCGCCTGCACGCGCAGCAGGATCTCGCGAAACCGCTGATTGGCGTCCGGCACCACCGACAGCATCAGGTAGCAGTTGATCGCCGCCGTGGCGGCGGCGAGGACCAGCAGGGGAGTCAGGATGCGGAACAGGCTGATGCCGCAGGCCTGCATCGCCACCGTCTCGCGGTCGCCGGACAACCGGCCGAGGCCCATCAGGACGCCGACCAGCAGGGCCATGGGTATCGTGACGCCGAGCGACTGCGGGACGAGCAGCAGCAGCATCTCGGCCACGTGCCGCGCGTCCACCCCGATCCGGATCAGCTCTTCCGCCTGATTCATGATCGGCGGCAGCAGCATCAGGAACGTGAAGACGAGCAGGGTCAGGAAGAAGGGGAGGATCACCTCCCGCACGACGTAGTGACTGATGATGCTCGGCACCGTATCCGCTCCGTCAGGTCCGCACGGAGAACAGGAAGCAGCCGGCCGCGGCGCCGAAGATCAGGTTCGGCGCCCAGGCCGCGGTGGCCGGCATGAGCACGCCGGCGCTGCCCAGAGCCCCGAACACGCTCAGCACGATCCAGTAGGTGAACGCCAGCACGATGCCGGCTCCGACCCCGTAGAGGGCGCCGCGAGGACCGATCGTCACCGCGAACGGCACGGCAATGAGGGTGAGAATGAACGTGACGAACGGAAACGACGCCTTGCGGTGCAACTCGACGACGAGATTGACGACGTCGAAGCCGAGCGCCCGCAGCTCCACGACGTGCCGTTCGAGTTCGCGATAACTCATGAGCTCCGCGTCCGGCAGCTCGGCCGAGAACACCGCGGGCGGCGCCACCGCGGGCAGCCCCTGCTCGCTGCCGTGGTCGTACGTCGTGGCGGCTTCCGCCGTCGGGAACGCGCGCGACCAGACGCCACGGCCTTTCCAGGCGCCCTGGAACGACGCCTCGGCGGCGTACGTCCGGCCCGAAAGCGACCAGGGACGACCCGTGAACTCATAGACCGACAGGCCGCTCACCGCGGGTCCGTCCGCGTCGAAGTGCAGATAATGGTAGATGTCGCCGTCCTCGTTCACCAGCCACGCCCTGTCTCCGGTACCGAACGGCTGCGTCCGGCCGGTGCGGATCTCGCGGTTGAGCGCCTCCGCCCGGCGGTTCGCCCGCGCCAGAACGCTCTCGCCGATCGCGAACAGCAGACCGCTCCACAGCAGGCTGAAGCAGAGGATGGGCGCCGCCATCCGGTACAGACTGATCCCGCAGGCCTTCATCACCGTCAACTCGTTCGTCCGGGTCAGCAGGCCGACGGTCACGAGCGTGGTTACCAGCGCCGCAACGGGGAGGACGTAGGAGACGAACTGCGGCGTGGCGTACCAGAAGTACTCCAGCAGCCTCAGCAGGGTGGTCTCGTCCTTGAACAGCTTGTCGGAGAGGTCCAGGAAGGTGATCACGTAGAAGAGGCCGAGCAGGCCGACGAAGGCGAGCGTCATCCAGCGCAGGTAGATCTGCGTCACGTACCGGTCGAGGAGGCCGATTCCCGGCGCCGCCCGGGACACCCTGACGAGGATTGGCGGGTCCGCCGGCTCGGCCGTTGCCGGCGCTTCCGCGGGTCGGAGCGCCGGCGATGCAAGCCACGGAAGCGCCGCGTGCGGCTCGTTCGACCGAGCGCGCCACCAGACCAGGCCGGCGCCGGCCAGACCCATCACCACGTTCGGTATCCACCTCACGAGGTGCGGCGACAGCCACTGTCCCTTGGCCAGCGCCGTACCCAGGTACAGCATCACGTAGTACGCGAGGATGACGGCGATCCCGAGCGCGAAGCTCGCCAGACGTCCTTCCTTGCGGCTGCTGGCTCCCAATCCGACGGCGAGCAGCACGAAGACGAAGCACGCCACGGGAATCGAGAATTTCTCGTGGATGGCCATGATCGGCTGATGCGGCGAGATCCCCGCCGCGCGCATCGCCGAGGCCTCTTCCCGCAGTTCCGGTATGGACAGCTCGTCGACATCCCGTGCCGGCCCGCCGTCCGGAAACACCGACGAGGCATCGAGCTGAATCGTCAGCTCTTCGAAGCGGTGCACCTCGTACGCGGACGGGACGGCCGGGTCCACCCGGTGTCGCTCACCGTTGCGCAGGGCGACGGCAACGGTGCGCAGTTCCTCGTCCACCGCGACGCGGCCCCATTCGGCCACGTAGACGTCAGGCTGTTCCGGCCGCTCGACGTCCGCGAGGAAGACGTCTCTCCAGCCGTCCGGCGCGACCTCCCGCACGTAGAGAACCGCGCGCGGAAACCGATCCACCTGAAACACGCGCGGCTTGATCTCGCCCTCGGCGCGGTTCGCCGACACGCGGAACACCGTCTCCCGCAAGCGTCGGTTGGCGTTCGGCACCGCCTCGGCCAGCAGGTAGCAGTCGATCGCCGCCGCCAGGGCGGCCAGGACGAGCAGCGGCGACAGGATGCGGAAGACGCCGATGCCGCACGCCTGCATCGCCACCATCTCGCGGTCGCCCGACAGGCGTCCGAGCCCCATCAGGACCCCGACCAGGAGCGCCATCGGAATCGTCAGGCCCAGCGAGTACGGCAGCGCCGTCACGAGAATCCGCAGGATGTCGCCCAGGTCCACGCCGACCCCGATCAGCTCTTCCGCGTGCTTGGTGATCGGGTCGAGCATCAGCAGGAAGGTGAAGACCACCTGCGCGAGGCAGAACGGCGGTATCACTTCCCGCAGGACGTAGCGACCGAGGATGCCAAACATTTGCTGACCCGGATCCGTGACGCCGGCCGCGCGTGTTCGCGGCAGCGCCTCATCCGATCCTATCGGTCGCGCGGCGTGCTCGCCAACCGCACCGGATCGTGGGTCCGATAAGGGGTCTTATGTTAACGTGCGACCCTCGGGCGCCCCCCGGCGGCCCGTTTCTGCACGCCGGCCGCCACGACCTCAGTCGCCGGAGTCCTGGTCCGGACGGGCATCCGAGCGGCGCAGGTCGTCGAGGATGCCCTCGAGCGCCGCGATCAGTTGATCCCGCGGCACGTTCGTCTTGCGGAATGCCAGGCGCAGACTGAACGTCCGGTTCGGCGGCGCGTACCGGTACACGAACGGCTTGGCCCGTCCCGTCCCGCGGCGGCTCGCCGCCGTCTCCCGTGCGCGTTGCCGCGTCGCATCGCCGTCGCGCGTGATCTGCTCGATGAAGGCGAGCATCGCCTCCGGGCTGCGCTGCCGGACGATTTCGAGCAGGACCGACTTCGACGTGATGTCGGCGAGTCGGCACAACCGCTGCACCTCCTCCGGCATCGTGTTGAGGCTCAGGGTCTCGGTGACCGACGTGCGGGACTTGCCGAGCCGCTTCGCAAGCTGCTCGTGCGTGTAGGCGAAGCGCTCGACCAGAGCCCGGAGCGCCTCGGCTTCCTCGAATGCGGTCAGCGTCTTGCGCTGGACGTTCTCGATGAGCGCGAGCTCGATGCTTTCGGACTCGTCCGCGGGACGTACGACCACCGGGAGCTCGGTCAGGCCGATCTGCACGGCCGCCTGGTACCGTCGTTCTCCGGCGATGATGCCGTAGCGTTCGCCCCGCGGCCGCACGATCAACGGTTCGAGGATTCCCTTCTCGACGATGGAGGCCTTCAGCTCCGTCAGATCGCCCATCACCTGGCGCGGCTGGTCCGGATTGGGGTCGACGCGGTCGATGGGCACCATGCGGCCGATCGGCTTGCCCGACGACGCGGAGAGGGTCTCCACGTAGTGTGCCTCGTGGCGCATTCGTACGGTTTCGGGCAGTCCCCGCTTAGACACGGTCCATGACCTCCTCGCACAGACTGTAGTAGTCCGCCGCACCGGTCGAGTTGGGCGCGAACGTGAAGATGGACTCGCGGTAGGCGGGCCCCTCCTCCAGCCGCACGTTCTTGGAGATCACGGTCCGGAAGACCTTGGCGCCGAACGCCTCGCGGATGCGGTGCTGGATGTCGCGTCCGAGCGAGGTCCTTCGGTCGTGCATCGTGATCAGCACGCCGAGGATGTCGAGCCCCGGGTTGGCCCGGGACTGCACGCGCTGCACCGTCTCCAGCAGATCGTCGGTGCCCTCGAGGGCGAAGTACGACGACTGGATGGGAATGAGCAGATGGGTCGCGGCGACCAGGGCGTTGACGGTGAGCAGGCCGAGCGCCGGCGGGCAGTCGATGACGACGTACGAGAAGCGCTCCCCCAGGGCGTCCAGACGCTCCTTGAGACGGAAGTGGGCGTCCAGCTCCCCCACCAGGCGCGCTTCGAGCTTCGCCAGGGCGATTCGGGCGGGCGCTATCCACAGGTTGTCCTGCGGCGAGGGGCGGATCACGTCCGACAGGGCGCAGCCGTCGTCGACCATCGTCTCGTACACGGAGCGGAAGGCCGCGTCGCGCTGCACGAAGGAGATCGTGCTGTTCCCCTGGGGGTCGAGATCGATGAGGAGGGTGGACTTGCCGCGCAGTGCGAGTGCGGAGGCCAGGTTGATGGCCGTGGTGGTCTTGCCGACGCCGCCCTTCTGATTGGCGATCGCAACAATCATCTGAACGCCGTCGAAGGAGAAGGACAGTGACGGTGCAACGCGGGCGGAACCGGAGCCCCTTGACGCCGCCGGAATGCGGGCATTCTAGGAACGACCCACCGGCATGTCAAGGCGGCGCACGCGGTGCTCTGCGAACAAGGCCCGCGCAATCAGCAGGTTGCGGAAGATGTCGGCCGGCCGACAGCGCGCGGTTGGCGGCCTGACGCTACATCTTGTACTTGCCCAGCTCCTCGGGGTCCAGGTTCTCCAGCCACTTGGCCAGGCGCTCGGAGTCGGCCTTGTCGGGGGCGAAGTCCAGGTTCTTCGCGTTCCTGACGACGACGTCCTCCACGTAGATCGGCGCGCTCACGCGCAGGGCCAGCGCGATCGCGTCGCTGGGGCGGGCATCGACGGCGACCGTCTCGCCCCGGACGCGGACGTGGATGAGGGCGTAGAAGGTGTTCTCCTTCAGATCGCACACGACGATCTTCTCCACTGTTCCGTTCAGATCGCTGATGAGGTTGCGCAGCAGGTCGTGGGTCATGGGCCGCGGTGTGGTCACGTTCTCGATCTGCAGGGCGATCGCATTGGCCTCGAAGATTCCGACCCAGATCGGAAGGACGTGCTCGCCGCCCTCGTCGCGGAGGATGACGATCGGCATGTTCGTGATCGGGTCGACCATCAGTCCCTTGATCGTCATCTCGATTTGCATCGACCCACCCCATCCCCGCTCGTTTGCGGCTCGACCGCCGGGGACAGAGTGCCCCAGAGGCTGTTCGGTCCGGCACGTTCGATCCGGACGTCGAGCAGGCGGCCGATGCAGGTCGGATCGCCCGGAAAGTTCACGATCGTGTTGCCGCTCGTGCGACCGGCGAACTCGCCGTCACGGCGTCGGCTGGGCGCGTCGGCCAGCACCGTGACGGTGCGCCCGACCGCCGCCGCGTGCAGCTCCCGCTGAATCCCCTGCTGCAGCGCCTGCAACGCGGCGAGTCGGCCCGCCTTCTCGGCCTCCGGCACGTCGTCCGGCATCCGCGCGCGCGCCAGGGTGTTCGGCCGCTCGGAGTACTTGAACGAGAACATGCTGTGGTAACGCACGGCTTCCGTCAGGCTCAGGGTCTGCTCGAAGTCCTCGGCGGTCTCCCCCGGGAACCCGACAATCATATCGGTCGACAGCGCGATGTCCGTTACCGCCGCCCGGATCTCGTCGACCTGCGCGAGATAGCGCTCGCGTGTGTGCCGCCGCCGCATCCGTCCGAGTACGCGCGTCGAACCGGACTGCACCGGCAGGTGGAGATGCTTGCACACCTTCGGCAGATCTCGAAGCGCCTCGATCATGCGCCGCGTCACGTGCCTCGGGTGCGGGCTCGCGAACCGGATGCGCTCGACGCCGGCGATTTCGTGGACGCGCTCGAGCAGTCCGGCGAAGTCGCAGTCCGGCGCATCGGGCGCCCGGTAGTGATTGACGATCTGGCCGAGTAGATGCACCTCGCGATGCCCGGCGGCGGCGGCCGCCGAGACCTCGCCCAGGATTTCCGCCACCGGCCGCATGCGTTCACGGCCTCGGGTATAGGGCACCACGCAGAAGGCGCAGAAGTCGTTGCAGCCCTCGATGACCGTCACGTAGGCCTTGACCGGATCGTCGCGGACCGCTACGCCGAGGGGAAACGAGACGTTGTCGTACGGACTGGTGTCGACCTGGGGACGGCGCGTCCGCTCGGCCTCCTCGATGGCCTGGGGAAGCATCGTCAGCGCCTGGGTCCCTATGACAACGTCCACCACCGGCGCGCGATCGACGATGCGCGATCCCTCCTGCTGCGCCACGCAGCCGGTCACCGCTACGAGGGGGCGCTCGTCGCGCGCGCGGTGCCGATACCGGTCGAGGCGCGCGAAGAGCTTCTCCGCCGCCCGTTCCCGCACGCTGCAGGTGTTGACGACGACGAGGGCCGGCTCCTCCTCCCCCGCCGCCGGCTCGTAGCCCGCCTGTTGCAGCAGACCGGCCAGCCGCTCGCTGTCGTGCACGTTCATCTGGCAGCCGAACGTCTCGACCGCGTACGTCCTTCCCATCGTGCTCACTCCCGACTCGTCCGGGGCGTCTCTTCCCGCACCGCGGGCAGCGCCGCCCTCGTCGACGCAGCGTGTCTGGAATCGAGCAGCTCGGACGCGCTCGCGAGGGCGGCCGAGCTACCGGATCCGGTCATGAGGCGCGCCAGCTCGGCGATCCGCCCGTCCGGGCTCAGCCGCTCGACCGCCGTTCTGGTCCGTCCCTCGCTCACGCACTTCGAGACGCCGAAATGGGCCGTCGCGTAGGCCGCCAACTGCGGTGCGTGCGTTACGCACAGGACCTGGTAGCGGTCGCCGAGCGCGCGAAGGCGCTCCCCTACCCGATCGGCCGCCCGCCCGCCGATTCCGGCGTCGATTTCATCGAAGACGAGGGTCTTGCCCGCGGTGTCGGTCGCAACCAGCGTCTTGAGGGCCAGCATCACGCGCGAGAGCTCTCCCCCCGAGGCGACCCGTGCGAGGGGCCGGGCGTCCTCGCCGGGGTTGGCGGACAGGAAGAGCTCCACCCGGTCGGTGCCGCGCTGGCCCCAGCGCTCTGCCGGAAGTCCGGTCTCGACGACGACGTCCACACGTCCGTTCGGCATGGCCAGTTGCCGGAGCTCCGCTTCGAGCGCCGGGGCCAGCGACCGCGCCTGCGTCACCCGCCGGGTCGACAGCGCTCGGGCGGCACCGAGATACGCGGCCCGCGCGGCGACCGCTTCCGACTCCAGCGCCGCCCGACGCGTCTCATCGTCGGTGCAGCGCCGGATCTCGGCGTCAATCGCCGTGCGCCGTTCGAGAACCGCGTCGAGACTTCCGCCGTACTTCCGAGCGAGACGCTCGACGTCCGCGAGCCGCGTTTCGACTTCTCCGAGCCGGTCCGGCGATACCTCGACGGCGGCGGCATAGGAGCGTAGCGCGTGGGCGAGGTCGTCGAGCAGGGGCGGGACCGTCTCGCGCGCCGCCGCGTGCTCGACGAATGCGGAATCGAGGGCGGCCAGCTCGTCGAGCTGGCGCCATACGACGCCGAGCGAGGACACCACCGAGTCGTCCCGCTCGTACAGCGCGGCGTAGGTCTGGCTCGCCAGATGCAGCAGCCGGTCCGCGTTCGCGAGGCGGCGGCGCTCGTTCCTCAGGAGCTCGTCCTCGCCCGGCTGGGGAGAGATCCTGTCGATCTCCTCGAGCTGAAACTGCAGGAACTCGATCCGCGCCGCCGCTTCCCGGGCGCCCTCCCGCTCCGCTTCGAGCTGCATCTCCGCCCTTCGCCAGCGGTCGTGGGCGGCGGCCACTTCCGAGGCGGCCGCTTCGAGCCCGCCGTAGGCGTCCAACAGTCCCACGTGGGAGCGCGGGTCGAGGAGGGCCTGGTGCTCGTGCTGGCCGTGGATGTCCACGAGCCGCCGGCCGAGCGTCCTGAGCGCCGCCGCCGTGGCAAGCGCGTCGTCGATGAAGATCCGGCCCCGTCCCTGCGCCGGGATCTCGCGTCTGACGATGCTCTCCTCGCCGTCTTCCGTCTCGAACGTGGCCTGAACGCGGGCTCCGGCCGCGCCGGTGCGCACCAGATCGGCCGCGCCGCGCCCGCCCACCAACAGCCCGAGCGCACCGATGATGATCGATTTTCCGGCGCCGGTCTCACCGGTCAGGACGTTGAATCCGTGGTCGAGCTCGATGTCCATCGCATCGACGATGGCGAGATCGCGGATGCTGAGGAAGCGAATCATGACCGGCGGCCGTTCGTCACTCCGGGCCCGGGCGCCCGCCGGATCGTGCCGGATCGCGACGGTCGTGGAAGGAAGCGCCATGTTAACATAATGTTTGACAGCGTCCAGGGGGCATGGTAGCCTTCTGCAACTAGCGCCTTCCCAGCGGCGCGCCATTTGTCAGAATCTGACGGAGGAACCGAGGTGCGTATCCTTGGATACTATACCTTTGCCTTCCTTCAGGCGCCCGTGGCAAGCGAGCCTGTGGAAGCATTCGGCGGTCTGCTCAGTCTGATCGCCCGGTCGTCCCTCATCAGCCAGTTGGTACTGGCATCCCTGCTCGTTTTCTCGGTCGCTTCATGGGCGGTCATCCTCTTCAAGCTCTGGCAGTTCCGGCAGGTCGACGCGCACACCTCGACGTTCGTGACCATCTTTCGCAAGAGCCGGAAGTTCTCGGAAGTGCAATCCGTATGCAAGTCGCTTGCCGCTAGTCCGCTGTCCGGCGTGTTCCAGGCCGGATACGTCGAGCTCAATGCGCAGCTTCGGGACGCCGGGTCGCCGGGCGGCGATCCGGGGACAGGAGGTGCGCCGCGTCCGGCGCTGCGGAGCTTCGAGGCGCTCGACCGTTCGCTGCTGCGCGCCGCGAACGTGGAGGTCAACAAGCTGGAGCGGCACGTGGCGCTGCTGGCGACGACGGCGAGCATCACGCCGTTCATCGGCCTGTTCGGGACCGTCGTCGGCATCATCAACGCCTTTCAGGAGATCGGCGCGACCGGCTCGACGAATCTCGCGGTCGTCGCACCGGGCATCGCCGAGGCGCTGATCGCGACCGCGGCCGGTCTGTTCGCGGCGATTCCCGCCGTCTACTTCTACAACCACCTGACGCACCGGGTGAAGGTCACCGCATCGACCGTCGACGATTTCTCGCTGGAGTTCCTGAATATCGCCGAGCGCTACTTCTCCGGGTGAGGGTGCATTCACGATGCCGAAGGTTCAGACGATGGAGAGCGGCGGCGGAAGCGGCCGGCGGCGCGGCCGGCGAACGGGCACGTCGCTGTCGGAGATCAACGTCGTGCCGCTGGTCGACGTCATGCTCGTCATGCTGGTCATCTTCATGGTGGCCGCGCCCATGATGCAGCGGGGGCTGGACGTGCAGCTTCCGGAAGCCCGCCGCGCCGAGCCGCTGGTGTCGGAGCGGCTGTTCGTCACGGTCCCCCTCGCCTATCGAACCGAGGGCGTGGTGCAGGTCGGCGACGACACCATCGACATCGGCGCGTTGGCGGATCGCCTGCTGGCGGACCTGGAGGGCCGGGATGACAAGGGCGTCTTTCTGCGCGGGGACAGCGACATCACGTACGGCGAGCTGGTCTCCGTGATCGATCAGCTCAAGGAGGGGGGCGTCGAGGACGTCGGGCTGGTGCTCGAGCAGCCAAGCCTACGATAGGCGGTGTCCGGTGCAGGAAGCGACATCCGATCTCCTGACCGCCCGATCGGGCAGAACCGACGAGTTGCGTAGTACGGCCGTCGTATCGGCGGCCGGGCACGTCATCCTGATCGCGGCCGTCCTGTTGCCCCCCGCCGGATGGCTGTCCGATCCGACGAGCGAGCCGGCGCTCGACGTCATGACCATCCGCCTCGGCGGTCCGCAGGGCCCGGGCGAAGGAGGTCGTACCGCGCTGGGCGCCCGCCCCATTCAGCAGGTCGTGCCGCTGCAGGAGATCCGCCGCCCGCAATGGATCCAGCCGCCCACCGCCGCGCCGCCGAAGATGATCCTGCCGGTGCCCGAAGCCGTGCCGGCCCGGCGGGCGGAGCCGGAGGTCGCGGTCGACACGGCCCCGGACGAGGCCCGCGGACGTACGCCGACCCGCGGACCGGAGGTCCGCGAGGGGCGGGCCATGGGCGAGAAGGGGGGGGCAGGGCTGGGGCATATAAACAAATCGAGCAGCCGCCCCTCGTACGCGTGGAGATCTCGGT
>VXME01000047.1 GCA_009861545.1 Acidobacteriota bacterium
GGAGGTCCCGGTAACCTATTGAATCTATTGGAGTAATTCCTGGGACACTACTGAGTCGCGCCAGTAGGCGCTGTAGTGCATGTCGTAGGTCAGCAGGCCGCTGTACACGGCGCGCACCCGATCCACCATCGACTGCAGCTCCGTACCGAAGTGGTTGATCCAGTAGTCGCCGCCCGGCCGCGTGCGGAAGAGCCGATCTGTTTCGGTCCCGAGCGAGTACATCCGCACGCCCTCTTCCTCTGCGATGCCGGCGAAGTGGATCGCCTGCAGCGCGTAGCTCTCCCAGAACTCGGCGACGAACAGGTCGTGGTCGGGGTGGCTCGGCCGCCACGGCCAGAAGTCGGGGTCGATCTGCCTCGCGCACGTGCAGTACAAGTGGTCGTCTGGGATGCCGGTGTCCGCATAGCCCGGGTCTCCGAGCTGGAACCGTGGTGCGGGGTGCCTGACAGCATCGAGTTCATCCTCTGTCTCGAAGCTCTCGATTGCCAGGGTCATGTAGACGCTGAAGCCGTGCTCCCTGAACTCGCGGATGATCTGCCGAACCGCGTCGTCGGAGAACGTCGGGACGCGTACGCCCGAGTACGTACGCTCCAGCGTGCTGTCCATGCTGTGCTCGAGGTGCAGGGCTACCGAGAAGCCGACCCAGTCCACCTGCACGCTCCGCAGGTACTCGACGTAGCGCAGCGGGACCAGCCGCCGGGTTCGGTCCATCTCCCACAGCTCGACGGCATCGGCGGTGTGCGCCCAGTTGCCGGAGAGGTGGACGGCGCGTAGCGGGCGGTCGAACTCCTGGGCCTGCAGACCGGCCGCGACACACCAGAACAGCGCAAACGTGACACGCAATCGCTGCATCGACAACCTCCATTTCCCGCCTACCGCCGAGCGTAGCACTCGTATACCGACCTCACGGTCTCTTCCGCCAGCTTGCTTCGGATGTTGTACGAGCGCACCTGGCTCTCGAAATCCTGCCACAACGAATCGCTGGCGCGGCGCGGTTCCGTAGGTAAGCCGGACGCGCTCGCCTACCGCGAGCCCGTCAGTCACTCGTGTTTCTCCGCTCGACAATTGGCGTGGTCGACTGGGCGCGCACCCTGCCAGAACCACGCAAAGGAAATCAAGCAGACGCCAAAGATGCTGACGCAAAGGCACGAACAAATCGACAGAAAAATTTCTTATGCCTCACGCCAAGGCCACCTGCGTCCAGGCTCCGCCCCCTCTCGGCTGGCGTGCTCCGCTGATATCGCTCGATCACGGCCGCCACCAGCTCCCGCCTCCCCTCCGGACTCATCGTCGACATCGTGCACTTCGTGATTCTCGAACGCGACCTCGGATCGGACAACCGTTTTTCGACACCGCGGACGATCCGAATAGACGGTGAGCACCGTAACGTCGAAGCGAGGATCTTGTCGAAGCATCTTTGCATCGGAACGCTGTTGAGCACGACGCCTACCGGCCCCGTTCGCTGGAGGGCCGGGTGATTACCGAGTCCATAGGAAACAGAAGGCTGCGGGCCTCATTGGAACTAGTGGCCCCCCCCACGCTGCCGCCGCCACCCGGAGCACTCCCGAATGATGTTGTCCGCCTCGAAACATCCTTCTACCACGGGGTTGCCCGACAGCGCGTCGGAGGAATACTGCACGGCCGCAGTGCCAGTCATGACGCCGGGGGTGTCCGCCCGCGACTCCCAGGAAATCAAGCGAGCCCGAATGTCACCGGCGTCGTCGGGCACGCGGAACGCGATCTCGTCGGACATCAAGGTGAGCCTCCCGTCGATCGAGATCGTTCCGGATTCGATGGTCCACTCGTAGTTCGGCGGCGCGATGAACGTGCTCATGACCGAACCGGTTACCGTTGCGCCGTCCTGCGTGAAGTCGGCTGTCAGCGGTATCCACGAAGCGCAATCCGGCAAGCCGTTGCAGTTCTCCTCGCCCAATTCCTGCCAATCCGGCGGCAGGGAGATTCCGGTCACGTTCAGGTCACCCTCCCAATGTCCATGGAACTCCGGAAAGACTCGGATGCGTCGCGAGCCGCGCCCGCTTCCCGGGACGTCGGCGGTTATCGTCGCCTCGCCGGCCGCGACGGCGGTGACGAGGCCCGACGAGGATACCGTCGCGACGGCCGGCGCATCAGACTCCCAGGTTGCGTTGGTGGCCGCCTGCGCTCCACTGCCGCTCGACGAAGTCGTTGCCTGAAACTGCACTTCGTCGCCGATGTAGATCGTGCCGTGGTCCTCGGGATACGTGACCGATAGGCTCGACGTCGTTACCGGCGACGGCGCGCTGGGACCGTCGCTGTCGCCACCGCAGGAGAGTGCCAGCAGGCAGGCCGCGGCGAGCAGTACGCGGGTCGAGTCTCGGTTCATTGGGTGGATGATCGGATGCATCCGGCTTCTCACCGTTCTCCTCCGTCGAGCCACTCGTGAGCGAGTCCGGCGGCATGCCGACACTCACTCGCAGCGGATTGAGCCGGCTGTCGTAGTGTTCAGCAGGACCAGAAACCTAACGAAGTCGTCGGCCGTGCCGTAGAGGTCGTCGGGCCCGTTGTTGTGCTGTGGGAGTACGAAGTCAACCACCGCGTCGCCGTTCAAGTCCGCGGGCACGAGGTTGTACCCGAAATAGTGATCGGATCCGGCAAACGGCTCTGGAGACATCGCCTGGAACTGACCGCTCCCGTTGTTGCGATAAACGAGCGGCGATTCGGTGCGTACCGGATATCCGAGTCGCGACATGACCAGGTCTGCGCAGCCGTCGCGGTCAACGTCGTGCATGCTCGGATCTGCGGCGTTGTTCAGCGGATCGCCGTTCGCGTTGCGCTCCGGTGTGGTCGCGCTCTGATCGCCCATCCTGGTAGGTGTCTCGTCGACAAACGACATCGCCGTGCGGCGGCGGAGCACGGGAGAAGGCGTGCCGTCGTTGATGAGGATCTGAATGTAGCGGCCGGTCCATGGGAGAACGCCCGGCGGGCCATCGTCGTTGCGACCGTGCGGGAGCAACAGGTCCTGAAACCCGTCCCCGTTGACGTCGAAGTGCGTCAGCGCCCGGACTGACGTGTAGGCGTCGGCGAACGCGGGATGCGGCAGTTCGATGCGTGCCGGATAGTGCCCCGTGCCGTCGTTCACCAGGACGATGCTGAACTGGTTGATGTGGGTCGGATCGACGTCGCGGATCTGTCCGAGCGCGAGGTCAAGGTCGCCGTCGTTGTCCAGATCAACGAGGTCTGCGCCGACGTGTCTCCAATACTCTGGAGGCGGGTTGTGGAGGAGCTCGTAGGGAGCGCGATCGGGATCAAGCGTGAACGTGCTGTCTCCGTTGTTCACCATGAAGTGGCTTGTGACGTTGGCGCCGCCGGTGCTTTCGACCCACAGGTCGATGTCGCCGTCACCGTCGATGTCGCCCGACTTCGCCAGTTTGAGATGAAGGTCGGCCGGCCCGGAATAGTCAGGATTCGGCCGTAGTTCATGCTCGCGTCTGACCGCGTCCGCCAGAGCATCTGACGGCCGAAGCAGTCCGTCCTCGCTGCTCAGGAACAACTGCGGTGGATTCCCGTACCCCAACCTGTGACTGGCCACGTAGACGCCGGCGTCGAAGACCGCAAGGTCAGGTTGCGCGTCCCCGTTGAAATCGTCCGCCGCCACGACCGCGTTGCGCACGTCGATCGTGCCGTCGACAAGCTCCGGCGCGTGCCTGAGGCTACCGTCCCCCACGCTGACGAACACGTGCAGCGTCGTTTTGGTGAATCGTTCCTCGGGCGTCGCACCGTCGTAGTAGTCTCCGTACCCTCCCGCAAGGATGTCGTCACGGCCGTCGCCGTTGAGATCTGCGACGGCATGCACGAATTCGAGCCGTCCGAGGTTGGGATCGGTGACGACGCGCGAAAAGGTGACCCTCGAGGACGATTGTGCGTTCGCTACGGAACAGCCGAGCAGAACCGCCCCGATTACTACGACGAACTGGCGCGACAACATGGACACTCACCCCTAGTCTGCCGAAGGTAAAGCAATCAGAGGCAGGCTGTTCGCACCCGCGTCGGGGTGGCTCGGCCGCCACGGCCAGAAGTCGGGGTCGATCTGCCTCGCGCACGTGCAGTACAAGTGGTCGTCTGGGATGCCGGTGTCCGCATAGCCCGGGTCTCCGAGCTGGAACCGTGGTGCGGGGTGCCTGACAGCATCGAGTTCATCCTCTGTCTCGAAGCTCTCGATTGCCAGGGTCATGTAGACGCTGAAGCCGTGCTCCCTGAACTCGCGGATGATCTGCCGAACCGCGTCGTCGGAGAACGTCGGGACGCGTACGCCCGAGTACGTACGCTCCAGCGTGCTGTCCATGCTGTGCTCGAGGTGCAGGGCCACCGAGAACCCGACCCAGTCCACCTGCACGCTTCGGAGGTAGTCGACGAATCTCAATGAAACGAGAGCCCGGGTCCGATCCTCCTCCCACAGCATGACGGCTCCAGGGTTATGTCCCCAGTTGCCGGAGAGGTGGACGACGCGTAGCGGGCCGTCGAGCTTCTGGGCCTGCAGTCCGGCAGTGACACACCAGAACAGCGCGAACGTGACACGCAATCGCTGCATCGACAACCTCTGTTTCCCGCCTACCGCCGGGCGTAGCACTCGTATACCGATCTCACCGTCTCTTCCGCCAGCTTGCCCCGGATGTTGTACGAGCGCGCCTGGCTCTCGAAATCCTGCCACAACGAATCGCCGGCGATTCCAATGTTCCACGAAAAGACGCCGCGCACCACGCCGACGTTCTCGTCGATGATGTCGAACAAGGCTCTGTAGATGTTCGCCTGGTGTCTCCTGTCCATCGTCCAGACCATTGGCGTTCGAGTCGGTGTATACGGCTGCCTGACCGGTCATTGACCAGTCTGCCGGGTTGAAAGGCGCCTCCATCGTGTCGACTGCGCCGAACTCGGTAAAGACGACCGGACGTCCAGTGTTTCTGCTCGCGAGAGGAACAACGTGCTCCTGGAACAGCAGATCGAATGCGTTCCGAAGGTCGGTTACGCTCAGCACCTCCGTCGGAACGGTGTCCGTGAGCGGAAACCAGGCGCTCACCCCCACGACATCGAGGTCCAGATCTTCCCACAGCTCAGCCGAGCCCGGACTGAACCAGTCTTCCGTGACCGCCGTGTAGTGCATGTCGTATGTCAAGAGACCGCTGTACACCGTACGCACCTGCTCCACCATTGCCCTGAGTTCTCGGCTGAAGTCATTGGTCCAATAATGCCCGCCGTAACGCGTGCGAAACAGTCTGTCGGTTTCCGTGCCCAGGGAATAGAGCCGGACTCCCTCCTCCTCTGCGATGGTCGCAAAGTGCACTGCCTGTTCCGTATACGTGTCCCAGAACTGCGAGACAAAGCGCTGATGATCCGGATGGTCCGGGCGCCACGGCCAGAACTCCGGCAGGATTAGCCCGTACCGCGCCGGATCGTCCGGAGGCACCTCGTGGTCGGTGCCGGGATCTCCCAACTGCCATCTTCGCACGGGGCGCGCGGCGGTTTCTGCTTCAAACGCTTCGAAGGCCAGGGTCAGGTACACGTCGAGACCCTGTCCCCTGAACTCGCGTATCAGTTGCCTCAAGGCGCGATCCGTGAATGTAGGTACCTCTACGTTGGAGTAGACCCGTTCGATGGTGCTGTCCATGCTGTCATCGTAATGAAGCGCAACGGAAAGCCCGACCCAGTTCACATGCAGCTTGTCGAGATAGTCGAAGTAGTCGGATGGAACCAGCGGATCGTCTCCATTGGCTCCAGAACGCCACGCGTCCACGGTTTCCCGCGTCGTGTCCCAGTTTCCAGCAACGTGGATCGACCGCAGTGGAGAGTCCAGGGGCAGCGCACAGGAATCTCGGACGTTCTGCGCGCGCAGTGTCAATGAAGACGAGAGCAGAAACAAGCAGAACAGGACGATCCATGAAGAGTGGTCGCACAACGCCGCCGCCCGCGTCGCGGTCGTCGCCAACGCGGATTCCCCCCGCCGATTGCTCTCACAGCAATCAGGCCCTGCGCCGGCTCGGTCTGGCGTCGACAATCGCGGCTGCTGGAAGCATTGTGCGCTCGTCGTCGCGTCGTCCGCAGCGTCGCCGCAACGCCGCCATGAAATCCCGGTGGTGGTGGTGGTGAAGGTCACGGGACAAATTCCGGCAGCACAGCGTCAGGGGGCTCTTCACCGGAACCGTTCACGATGGTCGCCCGATCATCGGGCGCGCATCTGATCGAGGTAGTTGATCGCCGCCCGCACCTCTTCAGCGTCCCACGCCGTCCAGTCATCGTTCACGGGCAGCCCGACACCCCGATGCTCCGCCCCACAGCGACGATCCTGACCGCGAGACGTGGCGAACCATCGTGTTCGCACACCGTCAGGAACCGCTGCGTCAACATCACCGACGGAAGCTTGCCCACCCCTATCCGCACCCAGAGCACTGGCGTCGCCCGTTGCCGACGCCATCGTCGCAAGTCTGTCCAATGCTCACACTCCCCCGAACCTCAAGACTGACCATGGAAAGGGCTGCTTCGCATTGCGTAAACGATAACAACCAACCAATAGAATCCTATCGAAAGAGACTATCCAAACACGCCGGCGCATCGCAACGCATACCTTCTTGCACTCTCAGGCATAGCTGAAGTTAGCCCGGTTCCTGCCACGTTCCAGTGAGCCGAACCTGACACGGGTGAAACACTCGGGACGGTATCGCCCATGTCAATAGGAGGTACGTCTGGCGAGGCGTACGCCCCTTGATTGATGTGGTATCTTTCGCACTCGCCATGCAGTCGCCGTGTTTCTCCCGACCTTGCCTCGTACACCGGCTGCTCGCCGCCGCCGGCTTTCCCACGGGACCCGCCGAGGCCGGCACGCGGCCGTTCGCCGACGTCGTCGCCGCCCGCCGAGCACGGCATCGACCCCGGCTTGGTGCATGCCGTCATCGCCGTCGAGTCCGGTTAACCGCGCAACCGCGCGTCGCCGATGAACGACCGGTCCAGGCCGACCGTCCTGGATCAGAAGCTGATAACAAGCGCGGTCCGGAGGATCGCGTCGAGGCCGGCCTTGCGGATCCGACCCGTGCCGAGGTCGAGTACGGTGCCGCCCGCCGCGGCCGTCTCGTACACTTCGTCCCCGCTGCCCGGCGTGCCGTCGGGGTCGTTCAGCATGACGTGCGCACGGATGGCGGCATCCTCCAGAGCCGGCCGATGCTCGTACAGATGCTGGAGGCTGATCCGCAACGACAAGTGATCGTTCATGGCGACGCCGACCGCGTTGGTGACGTTCAGGGAGTAGTCGGAGGCCGACAGCAGATTCACATTCAGCGCCAGGTCGCTGTCCAACTCCAGCGCGGCACCAAGCCGGTGATGATAGTCGCTGTCCAGACGGAAGCCTCCGAATCGGTCGTCCTTCGCGGCGTCCGGTTCGAGTTCCTCCCGCGCGGTGTAGCTGATCCCGTAGCCGGTGGAGAACGACAGGTCGTCCGTGTCGGCCCAGACGTTGCCGACGCCGCCGAAGGCGATGTAGCGGTTGCGAATGCCGGCGTCGTTGTTGCGATCCCAACTCGTGCCCGTATTCCAGAAGAACCGGTCGCTGATGTTCACCTCCAGACGTCCCTCGACGAAGTACTGCTCGACGTCCGGCGGGCCGTCCGCCCGGGCGACAGCCGTCTCGAACTCGTCCGGGAGCTCGCCGGGCACGAAGCGCAGCCCCGGCTCGACGACGAGAATCCGGTCGCCGCCCGTCCGCGCGCGAATGCCGTCCACGCGCAACCGGGCCCGCGCCGCGGTCCAGTTGCGGCGCAGGGTGTTCTTGAATCCGAACGTCTGGGTATCGGCGTTCCCACCGGCCCGGACGACACTCAGCTCCGTTGCGTTCGACCAGCCGGCGTCTTCCTCGGCCGTGTCGGGTTCCTGTGCGCCGCCGCCGGCCACCATCGTCGCCAGCCAGGCCAGCAGCAGCGGTACCGTCCGCCAATCCGTTCGCATTCCGGTCTTCCTCCACGCGGTTGCTGAAGCTGCGGAAACTGGACGCTGTTCGCGCCTGATGCCGGACCGGGTACACCCCCGCACGGCGTAGCGGCCGTGAGCCGTGCGCAGGGCGTAGTGCCGCCGAGGCCGAGAGGCGGCGCAGGGTACACGCCGCCCCGCCGGCCCGCTCTAGTTGGCGTGGCGGGCCAGTGTCTGACGCCAGAGCCCCACGGGCTCGCGGTCGCCGCCGCCGCCCTCGAAGACGATCGGACGTGTCTCGAGGCGCGAGCCGTAGAAACGCTCGTTCGCGTCCACGTCCTGGCGGATGGTGCTGCCGTTGATCGTGATACCGGCGAACACGCCCCGCGCGCGCGAGTAGCTGAGGATCTGGGCGCTCAACTGCAGGTCGGTCGACGCCGCGGCGTTGCGGCCCACCGGGCCGGCGGCCAAGCCGGCGTCGACGCCGATGGAGAACTGGTTGCTGACGAGGTTGTCGAGCCCCTCGGGAACCATGATGACCAGGATGATGTCGCTGCGTTGGACGCCGATCTGTAACCCGAAGCTTCCACCCGTGAGGGTGAGGAAGGCCGGGGCCGACCAACTGTCGCCACTGCGGGCGCTCAGGATGCCCCTGCCGCGCATGCCGCCGAAGCCGAAACCGGCGCGCGTCGTTCCGGGAAACACCGCGATGCCTTCGGCACGCTCCAGGATGGCGTCCGGGATGGCGCTGTCGTCGGCGGCCATCATCGCGTCGAGCACCTCGGCTTAGCGCGCGATGCGCTCTGCCTCTTCCGCGCCGTCGTCCTGGGCGGCAGGGTGGGACGTCTGCAGTACGAGGACTGCGATCATCGACGCCACGACGATAAGGAACTTCTTCATCACCCGAGTCATAACACCTCCCGGAGCGAGGCCTCCTGGCCACGCCTGACTATGGTTCGTTGGTTGCAGTTGGTCGGGATCCCGCAGAATCCCTCACGCGATCCTACCCCATGTCACCCTGTCCAAGCACCCGACAAGGCTCAACGATTGTTACAGTGCTTCTTGTGCACGAAATCGACAGTCAGCACTCTTACGTCTCACGCCAAGACCACTTGTGGTCTTGGCAGGACTCGTCTACCTCCTTTAGTCTGAGTGTTAATGTGAAGAGGTCTTCGGCGACCAGCGTACCCACTCGGGCTGCCGACCTCTTGCCCTGACCGCCCTGACCATGGCTCTGCCCGACCTTCCGCCGCTCGACGCGCTGCGTTTCTTCGAGGCTGCAGCGCGCTACGGCAGCTTCGCCGCGGCGGCGCGCGAACTGGGCGTTACGCCGGCATCCGTCTCGTATCGCGTCAAGAGCCTCGAGAGACATCTCGGGACGACGCTGTTTTCGCGGTTCGCCCACGGCGTGCGCCTGAACCCGGAAGGGCAGGCTTATCTGCAGGTAGTCCAGCGGATCTTCGCGGATCTCGGTCACGAGACGGCGCTTCACCGGGCTCGACGCAGGACACCGCTTCTCAAACTGGTATCGATCGAGGTCGTGGCCGAGAAATGGCTGATGCCGCAGCTCGCCGACTTCAAGGCGGTCCACCCCGAGGTCAGCATAGTGTTCGACGTCGACCACGACGAGGTCGATCCTGACCGCCGGGATTTCGACGTCTGGATAGCCTTCGCCGACCAGGTGCCGGACACGATTCACTCCGAAAGGTTGCTCGAGGAGACACTGTTCCCCGTCTGCAGCCCCCGCCTCATCGAGGCGCGCGGACGGCCCCGGGTACCGGGCGAACTGCATGGCTGGCCTCTGGTGTACGACCTTCACTGGACCCGTGACTGGTCGCACTGGTTCGCTCATCACGGCGTCTCGTCGGCGGATCTCTCCCAGGCTTCCGGATTTCGCCTCTACACGATGGTGGTCCAGGCCGCCGTGGATGGCATCGGCGTGGCTCTCGGCCACTCGTCGATGATTGCGCGGGAGCTCGAGCAGGGGACACTCGTAACGCTCTTCGACTCTCCGGTTGCAGCACCGGCTCCGTATCTGCTGGTGGTTGCTCCCGCCGCCCGCCTGAGACCGGAGGTCGTGGCGTTCCGCGACTGGATCCTGAGCCGCGCGTCGTCGAACAATCTCGATTCGTGCACGCCGTCGGCAACACCTGGGAAGCACCCATTCGCGCTTCCGTGACGGACGACGCGAGTGTTGGGCGGCAGGCGACGGTTGTCGGGCTACCGCACGGCCCGCAGGGCGGAGGTCGCCGCCGGCCGCGCACCGAACGTCACCACCCCGAGCAGGCTGATCCGGTGGTCCACCCCGCCCTGCCGCAACAGGTGGCGCTCGCCGGACGCCTCCAGCCGCACCGGCGCCGAGGACCTCGTATCCGCGTCGAGCGAGCCCAGCGTCGCCCCCACCTGCAACCGCCGCCGGCCCCAACCCGTGCCGTAGCCGCCGAACGGCGCCACCAGCAGGCGCCGCGGCAATCGCCACCCGTAGCTCACGCGCGCGTCCACCGACCGCTCGTCCGAGCCCGCCGGCATTCCCCAGGGCCGATGCAGTTGCTCCTGCCACAGCATGTCCGCTCCCTGCGCCGCGCCCCACCGCGGCGCCAACGACAGCGTCAGGCCCGGGCGCTCGGCCCCTTCGCCCACGCTCACCGTCACGCTGCCGCCCCGCTCCGCGTAGGCCGACGCGGTGTGCAGCGCGAGCATCCGCCCCTGCGCGTCCACCCGCAGGGGGCCCGCGGACAGACGCACTCCCGACTCCAGCTCCAGACCCACCCCGGTCTGCCTGGCGCCGCCGTCCTGCCGCACGCTCAGTCTGCCGAACGGCTCCAGGTGCATCCCGCTCGGGCGCGACCAACCCCGCGCCGCCTCGAACCCGGCCCGCGTCCGGCGCACCCCGGCCTGCAGCGCGTCCAGCGTCTCCCCGCCCGCGTCGGTCGCCAGGTGCGCCCACGACAGCTCGCCGCGCAGGCCCAGCCGCACGCCGCCGCCGATCACCGCCATCTCGCGCCGCGCCTCGACAAGACCCAGGCCCAGGCCCAGGCCAGTGGTCTCGAGACCACCGTCCGCCGCCGCCCCGACGTTCTCCGCCGTTCCGCGTCCGACGCCGCCCAGCGCCCACACCGTCGTGCGGCCCCGCGACCACTGCACGTAGGGATGGACGGCGGTCAGCGCCGTCGCCAGCCGGCCGCGCGACCTGCCCGCGTCCCACGACGCTGGAAATGGCAAGTTGAAAAGGGACCCCCGTGGCAACGTGAAAAGGGACCC